>JAKIZM010000004.1 GCA_022708025.1 Bacteroidota bacterium
CTTCAAAATGTTATATGAACAATCCCATTTAGCTCAATAAAGACAGTCATAAGGAAGAATTTTTAAGAAATAATTATTTGTCCGTTAAATTATCTTTGTTTTTGTCTCCTATATCGGATTTGAGATTACAATTGATGAAAATTGATTTCCATTTTCTACATAGGCAATATGATTATTATCAATTATATTATATTCTCCCTGACTTAGTTGTGAGTTTGTAAAATCTGCAATTTTCTGATAACCATTTCCATTCCGATCTGTTCTAAAAATAGTTCTTTGAGGATTACTGCTTTGATAATATATCCAGTTACCATCCGGTGAAAACTTGGGATAATAATTCCTGTTTTCCGGACCTGTTAACTGTAAAGAATTTGGTTCAGGTTGGATCCCACTGTTATAGTATTCTACTTTTTTAGAAGAATTCATTAAATATTCTTTCATTCCCTCTGAAACACTGCCTTGAAACCAAAGTTCATATGGAACAACAGTCTTAACGTCAATCATTCTATTGTCCCACTTTTTTAAATCAAATCTGAATTTATGTCCAGCTTCAAATGGCGGCGTGATCCAATCATAACTTACGCCCATACGAATATCATTTAGATCACTCTTAAAAGTTAACGTTGATGCATATCCTTTCTCAGTAAGATGGACAACTGCTTGGGCAACATACTCCATTAAAGGATATTTAAATCCGGGAGTATCATCATATCTTATTTCCACATTTATTGAATCAAAGACAAAGACATCTCCGTAAACTGGCTCACTGATATTACTTTTTGTACAGCTTAATGGAAGGATAAAACCTACTATAAATAAAACAGGAATTAATCTGTGGATAATTTTAGAAGTTTTCATACACATTCTCACCTCATCGCTAAAACGTTTCTTACCACACTTACCGGAATTTATTTAATTTAACTTAGAATAAAGTTTTTCTAATGTCAACCAAATAACATCTTAACAATAAACAAGGCACCTAATGCACCAGCCACATCCGCCAACAAACCGGCTGCTAATGCGTGTCTGGTATTTTTAACATTTACAGCACCAAAATAAACTGCAAGCACATAAAAAGTAGTTTCTGAACTTCCAAAAAAAGTTGATACGAGAATTCCTATAAAAGAATCTGCTCCGTGGACTGACATTGTTTCAGCCATAACACCAAGAGAACCACTGCCTGAAAGCGGACGCATCAGTGCCATTGGCAAAGCTTCCGCCGGCATTCCAATCGGATCGGTAAAAATTCTTAGCACCGGAATCAACCAATTATCCATCGCTCCGCCTGCTCTGAAAATTGCAATAGCAACCAACATTGCAACTAAGTATGGAATAATTCTGACAGCAATGTTAAATCCTTCTTTAGCACCTTCTACAAATTGTTCATACACTCTTACTTTTTTAATAGCACCATAGCCAATAAAAACAAAAATTAAAAACGGAATTGCCAAGGTTGAAACCGTTGTTATTAAATCTTTGAAAAATGTTGGGGGCAGAAAACTGAAAAGAGAACCAATTGATTTTGATAAACCGGTTGAAAATGTCAAAACAATAATAGCTATCAGTGAAATAACTGTAATTAGGAATTTAATATTACTCTTAAGCCAATCACCAAATCCGCCTTTTTTAATCGGAAATTTTTCAAATAACTTTGCTACTGTTACACCGGTTATTGTAGCACAAGTAGAGCCAAAAAGTGAAGTGGCGATAATAATTGTTGGATCTGAACTGCCTGCAGCAGCACGAACAGCAATTGCAGTTGCAGGTATTAATGTCATTCCCGCAGTGTTAATTGCAAGAAAAGTAACCATTGAATTAGTTGCTGTTCCTTTATTTGGATTGAGTTTATCAAGCTCCTCCATCGCTTTTAATCCAAACGGAGTCGCAGCATTTCCAAGTCCCAGCATATTTGCCGAAATATTCATTACCATAGAACCAATTGCAGGATGATCGGGTGGAATTTCTGGAAATAATCTTCTTGTTATTGGTTTTAAAACATTTGCAATAATTTTAATAAGTCCTGCATCTTCAGCAACCTTCATTACACCAAGCCAGAGAGCCATAATACCGATTAAACCCAATGCAATCTCAACTGCAGTCTGAGCGATCTTAATCGCATCGTTAGTTACTTTTTTCATCTCAAGGAAACTTATCTTCTCGAAATATACATTTGCTAAAAAAGTAACTGAATCAATTTGAGAAGTAATTACAGCATTGGCGAGCAAATCATCGTCTTTTCCCGAAGCTTTAGCAATTGTCTGTATAAATTTTGGTTCTGATTTGTCAACTGAAAGATATAATTGAATTGATTTATCATTTGAAGTAAAACTGCCGGTTCCTTTAATTACAATTGCTGATTTCTCTTTGTCGTTTGAAAACTTATTATAATTTTCAGCTGATACTTTCAAATCCAGATTAAAATTGGTTTTGGTAGCTGTTCCGGTTTTTTGAACAATTGCTGTAAGCGGGACATTATTTTTATAAGTGTTGTTTGAAATGTCAGCAATATCTATGTATAGTGCGGAAGCTATTCCAAGGAATAGTAATGCAAGCCAAACATAATTTAACAAGTTAATTCTCCGGATTTATTGGAAGAATATTATAAAGAAATGATTTAATTTCCTTCTTCAATTAAAGCCTTAATCTCGTTTGAATCAAGAATAACAGGAATAAGATTTTCACCTACTTTATAATTTTCAGCTTTTTCTGAAGCAGAATATTTGGAGCGATAAAGTTCTTTAATCTGTTCAGCAAGTTTAGCATCATCAACTTCTTTTATCTCTCCATTAATTGTTATGTATGATAGTTTATAAGTAAGTCCTGCTGTTTTAGTATTAACTTTTTCATCGGATAAAATTGTAAAACTTCCGAGCGAACCATATTTAATATGTACATAATTTTCATCTGTTGTATCAAGATAGGTATAAATATTTTTATCCAGATAAATAAAATTGCAGGCAAACTGCATCAGCTTTTCTATTGCAAGATGAATACACAAAACACCGGAACGGGCTTTGTTAATCTGCTTTTCTATTTCTTTAATGTCTCTTACAAGTGTTAATTGTTTTTTCATAGCGGTAAACCGATATTTAGTTAATTATACATCTGTTTGCAGAATCAGAGAATGAACAAAATCTGCAATGATGTATATTTTTATCAAACTTTTTATTTCTGATATTTAGAATAATTCCTGTTATTTCTTTTTCAAGGGATTCTAATTCTTTTTTTGAATATCTGATTGAAACTATATCATCAGGATGTTTTATAAATATCAAATTTCCCTCAAATATCCCAAAATCACTAAATAATCTACTGGAAATATATAAATAAAATTTCAATTGCATTAAATAATATTCAGCATGTTTTTTTATTTCTTTCGATTCAATATTATCTGTTTTATAATCGCAAATAATTATTTTGTCTTTATCAAATATTATCCGGTCAGTAATACCGTGCAAAAAATAATCATTTTCTTTAATATAAATCTCAAATTCATTTTTATAAGAAGGCAGACTTAAATAATTTTTGGCAAAGTTTGATTCCTGCACCTTTTTAAGATCACTTTTTAATGTATCTGAATATTTTTCAAAATCTTTAACAATTTTTTCACCTGCTAAATATTTATCAACCTCATCATATTTTATATTTTTTTCCATACAACTATGGAACAGTTTTCCGTATAAAGCAGGATCGATATTTAAGGAATTATCTTTATCCGGTTCTGTTAAATACTCACTGATTAAATCATCCAGATTATCAGATGTATCTTCATCAAATCCGCTTTCTATTGATAGCTCATTTTTTTGTGAATAACGTAAGGAATTAAGTTTTGAAAACCCTGCTTCGTAAGTTAAATAGTATTTTAACGGACATTGATTGTATATCGATACTTTAGAAGCTGATATAATTTCTAACTTTTCACTTGAGTAAAGTCCGTCGGTATAAATCTTAAGTTCCGAAATTTCTCTCTTCGCATCATCAACAAGTATTTCCTCATCTTCAATATCTTTTTGGAAATTAATCTCAAGATTAAACTTTTCGGTTTTAGTGATATATCTGTCTCCTTCTAATTCAAGAAAACCTAACTCTTCAAATATATCAACTTTCTCAGGACTAAAATCACTATTCAATCCTAAACCAAGCAGCGACAGAAAGGAATTTTTATTAGGCGTTTTATCTTTGTTTATTGTTCCTGATATATATAACTGATCCATTGCTCTCGTTACTGCTACATACAGAAGTCTTTTTAATTCTGCATAATCTTTTTTCTCGGTCATAAAATTATAAAGACTAACTATCGGAGCAGAAAAATAATCATCAAAGTATTCATCATTTTCCGGAAGCTTCGTTAATAAACCAAATTCTTTATCAACAATTACTTCTCCTGTCTTTGCTATTGATTTCTGACTTGTTTCTTCTGTCTTATATAAAAATACAATCGGGAATTCAAGACCCTTAGCCTGATGAATTGTCATCAATTTAACTGCATCAGTATCAACAATACCTGATGCCTGTGCTTCATCAACAGATTCACTTATTGCATCTTTTAAATAATTAATAAAATCGTAAAGATTTCTGAATCCGGTAGCATTAAAATTTCTTGCAATGTTTATCAGCTTAAAAACGTTAGCTGTTTCCTGATTCCCATCTGTTCTTGATGAAAGTGTTGCTAAATAATCATTATCAGTAATAAGTTTTTCTATTAACAGAGAAATATTAAGTGAATTGCATAGTGCAAGATTTTCAGTTAATGTGTTAATAATAGTATCCGGTTGTTTTTCTTTGGAAAAATTATTTAGTTTTTCCCAAAAACTTCTTCCGCTTCGTAGGGATATTCTGTAAAGATCGCTGTCACTTACATTAAAAAATGGTGAGCGTAAAACTCCGACTAAGGCAACATTATTATTTTTATCTGATAAGAACGATAAGTAATTAAATATATCATTAATTGATTGCCTCTGATAAAATCCCCTTCCGCCAACAATTGAATAAGGAATTTTATTTTTGTTTAATTCCTTTTCCAGATTCTCAAAATGTTTTCGTTTACGGACAAGAATTGTGAAATTAGAATAATGATAACCTGATTGATTTTTAATTTGTTTTATTTTCCTGATTATCATTTGTTCTTCAGTAACTTCTGATTCAGAACCTTCAACATTAATCAGAAACCCAACCTTGCCATCTGTTTTTTCTTTTCGCGCACATATTAAATCGGCAGCAGGAACTTCACCAAATAATTCAACCGGATCTTTGAATATCCTTCGGAAAACATGATTACAAAAAACACATATTTCAGGATTCATTCTAAAGCTATCAGGCAGAATTAATAAATTATTCTTACTACTTGCTTTTTTAATGTCATCACGGGTGAGATTGAATATTTCAATTTCTGCATCTCTGAATTTGTAAATACTTTGCTTTTCATCGCCAACAATAAACAGATTACCTTTTCTTAAATAATCCAGCAGAGGTAGGAAAATCTGATATTGAATTTCATTTGTATCCTGAAATTCATCCACCATAATTAATTTATATTTTTCAGCCAGATCATTTTGAACTTCAGATTTTTCAAGGAGCTGTTTTACATAAAGCAATATATCTTCGTAATCGATATAACCTTCAGCTCTCTTTTTTAATTCATAAGTTCTTAAACTTCTTGCAAAAATTCTTAATAGTTTTTTACCGAAGATAGCCAAGTGATTTTCAATTTCAGTTCCACCATCAGAAACGCAGAGTTTATAGACGTCTGAAAAAATATCTTCAACCACTCTCACTATTTCAGCAAATAATTCATTCTTTACCTTACTGAGATATCCGCGTTTCCTTATTGTTAAATCGCTAGTAAAAACTAACGGTTTAATTTGCACCAAAGAACGAATAATTTCATTTGATAACTTACTTTGCTGTAAAACTAAAAGTAACGGAATAAGAGGTTTAGCATTTTCATTTTCAGGATCAGATGATAATACTGCGTTATTGATTTGTTGTAAATAATCTAAAAAGATTTCTTTAACATCGTTCCATATTTTATTGAAATATGTTTCAAATGTTTTATGAAAGTAGCTGCTGATTACCGTTTCATCTTGTGAATATATTTTATCCTGTAAAACCTGAACATTCTTTCTGTTTTCAATCAGCTTAACAATCTGCTTTAACAGTTTGCTTTTTGAACCTAAAATCCTAATAAGGTCTTTTGTTTCACTTGCAGTTGAGGGATCATCAAAGCAATTTTTAATACTTTCTTCAACAGAGAGCTCAATCAATTCCTGTGATAATTTTTCATCAATTGGAATGAATCTGGCATCCAAGTTCAATTCAACAGGATAATCTCTTAATATATTTATACAAAACGAATGAATAGTTGATATGTTTGCAGAAACAAGCTGTCTTCTGATTCTTTCTGCTCTTTCTTGTTCTTTTTTATCTGAACAGGTTTTAATGTATTCATCAATTAGCTTGGTTATTCTGTTATATAATTCGCTTGCTGCTTTTTCTGTAAAAGTAATTGCAGCAATTTCTGATATATCAAGCTTATCTTCTAAAAGTGCATTTAAATATCTTCTGGCAAGAACAAAAGTTTTTCCTGAACCTGCATTTGCGGTAAGAGCTAAATTCCCTTTCGTATCAAGTGCTAATTTTTGATTCGGTGTAAGTTTGTCCATTTATCAAAGTGAATTTTTTATCGGAAAAATCAGTTCAAATGTTGAACCTTCAGTACTACTTTCTTTGAGATTGATCTCTCCGTTAATATTACTCATAAATCTTTTTGCTAAACTTAATCCTAATCCCATTCCATGTTTTTTGGTTGTAAAGTTTTCTTCAAAGATTTTTTCTTTCTGCAATTCAGGAATCCCTTTACCATTATCCTTAATTGTTAAAAAATATTTATTCTCTCTTTGCAGAACTTCTAACAAGATTATTGCTGCTTCTGCCTGAATAGAATTCCTTATAAGATTTATAAACATTCTTCTTAACTGCCCAACATCAGCATCAATAATAGCGCTCTTTAAATCAGTGTTAATGGTAATTTTTGTTTTTTCGTGCACAAACATATTAACAGTATCGTTAAGAACACTCAAGAGATCAATTTCTTCAATTTTAAGACTCGGCATTTTAGCAAAGTGAGAAAATTCTGATGCGATATGATTAAGATTTTCTATCTGATTTAAAACAGTAGTAGATACTTTCTCAAACAGTTTATCAAAGTCTTTGCTTTTATCTTTATACGAAATTATTAATTGCTGTAAAGCTAACTTCATAGGTGTAAGAGGATTTTTAATTTCGTGTGCAACCTGTTTTGCCATTTCTTTCCATGCAGCCTCTCTTTCCATTTCTGCAATCTCTGCCTGGTTCTTCTTAAGTTCAGAAGTCATTTGATTAAAACCATCGAGAAGATCTTTAAGTTCGCCTCTTTCATTATGTTCAATTGTAACATTAAGATCGCCTTTGGATACGGCATCGGTTGCTTTTGTTAACCTCTGAATTGGCTGTGAAATCTGATTGGCAAAAATAGTGCTGATAATTATTATGATAATAACAGCAAAGGAATAAATTCCGAAAATCACCACATTAATTTCGTTTGTAGAAATTGTAACTCTGATTTTATTAAATGCATCATTAACCGAAAGTATATAATCTTTATCTTTCAGATGAATAAATCTGAAATAAGAATCAAATTTATAATTATTGACTTTTTCAGATGTAATGAATTCCTGATACTTTAAGTAATTCAAAAAGTAATATGCTTTTGGATTCAGTTTGCTGTGCATCAATCCGATTTTATTATAAATATCATTTGAGTTATATATCTGATCAGTTGAAGTATATAAAGCAAACGAAATTCCAAGCTCATTAAAAGCGTTTTGTGAAGCTGTTATTATATCTCTGTTATTAAATTTATTTAATTGTGCACCAAGATTCTTTTCAACATAATCTGCTCTTTGACTAAGTTCATTCAGTATTTCTTCTTTACCTCTTTCAGTAACCAGATTTGTGTTATAAATTGCCAGCACAACAACAGGAATAATTGAGATGATAAGAAAAGAAAGTAAAAGCTTTGCCTTGAATGTTAAATTAATTCTGCGCACCCGTAAAATTACTATAAGTAAAAACGCAATTATTATAAACAATGAATGGATTATAAATATCTTAAAAAACTTAAACAGGTCCCAGGAAAAAGCACTCTCCTGAATTGCCACAACAGTCAGAAATTCAGAATCATCTTCTTCAGATTTTAGCAGATAAGCTTCATATTTTTCAGAATTAAAATTTATCTTCAGCCAGCTATCGTTAAACACGCTGTCAACTTCTGCGTTAAGTATTTGTTTTACCTGATCTCTTGAAGGATAGATATCACCATATACATTATTTAAAATTCCATCTTTAAACTGAAATATTTTAAGCTGTTTAACATCTACAACTTTATTAAACACAGAAAGATTTGATTCTAAAAAAGTCGGATAGTTTATTGCACCGATCGATTTAATATTGAAATCTACAAAGGCTGCAATATAGCCTCTTAAAATCCCACGCTCTTTTATCTCAATTACCGCATAATAATAATCAATAACATCTTTTTGTTTATCAAAAACCGGAACTACAATAATTTCATCATCTTTACTAATATTATTAAATATTGAGTTATCCGGCTGAATGCCGATTAAATATTCACCAAGAATTTGTCTCTTACTGTTGTAAAATTGAATTCCGGAATTGAGGGATTCTCTCTGCATCGGACTTTGAGCCCACAGCTTAAAGGCAATTGCGTTGTAATTAGCAAACCTTTCACCAAACTGACTTAAAATATTCTTATCATTTTTTATATTTCTGATAGTTTCATCAAGCATAAATGATAATAGATTAGAATCTGTTCTGTTAATTTCCCAGGAAGTAGTTTTTAAAGATTCTTTTTCCAGTTTTGTATTAAAGAGAATAAGCAAAGAAATTGAAATAACTGAACTTACAAGTAAAACAATCAGATAGTGATAGACAGAATTCTGTTCCCTGATAATTATCTGATAGTAAAGTAAAAGTAAAAACAACAATATCAGAAAAAGCATTAAAGGTGTAATTAGTGGATCATTGCTTACGAAGTAAGAAATAAATGATATGAGATAAATAATCGCAACTAAGAAAAGATAATGTTTTATCGTTACTTTACTTGAGTTAATAAAGCTTAAAATAATATTTAACAATCCCAATATCAGCAGTGCAGCAGCAAACGTGAAAAGAAGCATATTCAGGTTCATTGCAATAGAAGGAAAATCAGGAATCAGATTTGGTTCTTTAAAATATCTTATTGTTGAATCGAAAACTATGCTTCGTATTGTCGCACTTATCCCTCGGATTATTAAAAAAATAATTACCGATAACCCTATTGCTGCAACGATAAAATATTTGCGATGAACTTTTCTTTCAGAATTCAGCAGATAACTTCTTGTGTAACGGAAAAACTGAACAGATAATATCAACACAAAAAATATTGTTGTAAAAAACTCAATCGGTGATTTTACAAATCCCCAGGCAAACGGAGATGAAAAATAAACAGGATTTGAAAGCGGACCTGAAATAAAATTAGATGGAAAATCAAAAATAAAAATCAGTGCTCTTAAGATCACTGAATAAATGACAAGCAGAATGAATTTAAAAAGATAAGATCGTATCTTTTTAAAATCTGACATCAATCCTAACCCTACAAAAAGAAGAGCAAATAATACAAGCAATGATTGAATTTTTGTTGAATCCTCTTTTATAACATTAATCGTATTATTCAAAGATGGTTTAACAAAGGAAACAATGCCAATTTTGTTTCCATTATTATTTAATAGTTCGAAGGAATATTTTCTTCCATCTTTTGATTTTTCTGAATACGCTGAATAATCTATTTCTGCATCAACTTCATATTTGTTTAATATATCCTGTGTAAAGCTAATATTCTTAGAAAACTGATTATTAATCTTTACCTGTTCTTCAATCGGTGTGGATATTGCAATAAAAAAATCATCTGATTGAATATGCGCAGTATCTATAATAGCAAGATTAGTAAGTATATCATTTGACAGGAAATAAATTTCTCCCAAAGGAAAGCTCAACGGAAATAGCGCATCTGGATTGAGCGCAATTCGATTATTCCAGGCAATTAATTTTCCGTTCGGAGCAAAAATCTCAATCGAAAAATCCTCAAACGATCTGTTATTTATAGATCTTAAAAGTTCTTTATACGTTTCATTTTCCGGCTCTAATGATGCGCGAAGATCCTTTTTAACAACATCCAGTTTTCGAAGCAGATTGTTCTGTTTAATATTAAAGTCTTTTTTAATCGAACTTTCTAAAGCGGATATTTTTTCAACAACTAAATCAGACCAATTATCTTTTGTTTTATTGATATAGTATTCCGTAACAATACCAGATACAATAAGCATCATTAAAATAAAAAAGACGATAGAGAAGTATTTTCTATCGCCTTTAAATTTTTCTGCAATTTTTTTTAACATCAGTTAATGGTGAATTGAGTTATTATCCAATTTGGTCCGACTTTTTTGATAGAAATATAAACCTGAGCAGTGCTTCTTTGACCTTTATTATCGTAATTATACTTTCCGGTTGCATAGGAATTAAGTTTATCATTTTTTATATGCTCAAACTTAAACGAGGTTACTTTGTAAATTTTGAAAAAATCTTCAAGCACATAAAACGCCTGGTTACTACTGTAATATCCATTAATGCCGTTTGAAAAACTAAAATAGGTCTGCTGCCCAAAATACTTTGATATAATTTCTACATTACCCTCTTTTATACCAAGTTCAATTTCCTTAAATATTGATTCCTGTTGATTGCTTTCAACTGTTACCTTAGTCTGATTACTAAACTTGGATGATTGGGCAAATGTAAAGCTTAAAGAAAATGCAAAAAAGATTATATAAAATATTTTGTTCATATTAATAAAAATTTGTCGTGAGTCTGCATTTCAATATTTACTTACAAACCCACGACAAAAGTAATAAATTCTTTATTATCTCGCTAACTTGGTTCTTCGTAATTCACGCTGACCATTACCTTTACCAACAGGTTTCAATTGATATTCACCGGGTACTTTCTGAAAAGCCCAATCAAAAACAACTCTGTCATTTGTAATATTTTTAACTCTGATCTTTGCAAAGTGATTGTTCCAGGTCCAGATTACATAAGTATGACCAATTTTTGCAATCTCTTCTTTATCAGGATTCCAGCCTGATACCGGAGCATAAGGAATATCATAAATATCATTGGTCAATCCCATATCCTGAATATCTGTATCGTCATAAACTACTAAGTAAGGAGTTCCCTGATAAATTTCGAAAAAGAAATCGGTTGCATTATCATCATAAGGAACAACTGAATAATCGTTAAACGTAAAGCCTGCTTTATTTGGGAATCTCCTGTAATCAAATATTGACTGATTAAAGCCCTCAGGTCTTGGCGTAGAATAGATTACATCATAGCTTAATTCGCTTTCATTACCGTTATAGTCATAAGCTGCAACAGCATAATAATATTTTACACCATTTTCTGCATAAAGATCTGTAAAGTGTGTTCCTGAAGTTGAACCAATCAAAGTATATCTGCCTTCATAAGTATAATTATAATAAACATTGTATCCGGCAACATC
Source organism: Bacteroidota bacterium (assembly GCA_022708025.1). Classification (GTDB taxonomy): domain Bacteria; phylum Bacteroidota; class Ignavibacteria; order Ignavibacteriales; family Ignavibacteriaceae; genus IGN3. The sequence continues at coordinate 11,648 of JAKIZM010000004.1, forward strand.
AGATTCACGGTTTTTATTCCAATAAATATCTACTCTGTTATCCCCATTCAAAACCTTAATTCCGGTAGGTGGTGCCGGCGGAGTGTAATCGTTGTAATCGGTATCATTAATATTACAAGAAGTTATAATTAACATCATCGTTAATAAACTGGTTAATAAAGCTATCTTTTTCATTTTGTTCACCTTTACAATAAAATTCATTTCCTGCAGAGACTAGCCAAAAAAAATGCCACTTAAAAAATGGCATTTTGTCACAAAAGATAAACTATCTTTGCAAGGGTTGTATAGATAAATGAACAACGACTGAATACAATGGCTCAGACCATTTATATTCGCTCAAACTTCCCATCAATAAACATTTGATTTTTATTAATTACTCCAACTGATTTACCTGTTAACAATCGTTTATCAAATGGTGTGTTTACTGATTTAGATTTAAATTTTGTTTTATCTACTGTCCAGATAGCATCAGGATCAAGAATAGTGAGATTAACGGGTTCACCTTCTTTTACTTGCGGAATACTAATATTTAGTATTTTCCTCGGATTGATTGATAGTTTTTCGATTAACTGTTCCAAGTTCAATATTTTTTTCTGAAATAATTCAGTAAAAGCCAAACCAACCTGTGTTTCCAATCCTATTATTCCATTTGGTGCATATTCAAATTCCATCTCCTTTTCTTCAAGAGAATGAGGAGCATGATCTGACGCAATACAATCTATCGTTCCATCTTTTAATCCGGCAAGAATCTCATCAACATCTGCCCTTGTTCTGAGCGGCGGATTCATTTTAACATTTGGATCGTAAGTCTTAACTGCATCATCTGTCAATGTAAAATGATGCGGAGTTACTTCTGCTGTAACTTTAATTCCTTTTTTCTTTGCATCACGAACCATTTGAACAGATTTCTTTGAACTTATATGTGAAATATGAACTTTTGCATTAGCATACTCTGCCATTAAAATATCACGCATAACAATCAAGTCTTCAGCAATAGCAGGTATCGGCGGTAAACCAAGTAATGTTGAATTTATACTTTCGTTCATTGCACCGCCGGCAAGTGTTTCATCTTCACAATGTTCTATAATTGGAAGATCAAACATTCTTGCATATTCCAATGCCCTTTTAAGAATTGATGCCGTTTTAATTGCAACTCCGTCATCAGAAAACCCAACAACTCCGGCATCTTTTAATTCAGCCATTGGTGAAAGTATCTCCCCTTTGCGCTCGACAGTTGCGGCACCAATTGGATAAACATCCACTAAATGTTTTGCTGATTGCTTTTTAATCAGTGTAACAACTTCTGCAGAATCAATTGCCGGTTCAGTATTCGGCATACATGCAATTCCGGTAAATCCTCCGTTTGCTGCCGCATTACATCCTGTAATAACTGTTTCTTCATCTTCTCTGCCTGGTTCACGTAAATGAACGTGCATATCAAACAAGCCCGGAACTAGATATTTGCCTTTTAGTTCCAGAACTTTTGCATCTTTCAGTTCTGCTTCTGTAAGCTTTCCTATCTTTTTATATTTTCCATCTTCAATTAAAACATCTACATCCTTTTCATTCAACTTCTGATCAGGATTGAGAAGATTTACATTTTTTAATACTAATTTCATTTCAATAAACTTTCTAAATTTTTAATTGAGTGTTCCAAGTAAATAAAGCACAGCCATTCTAACAGCAACTCCATTTGTAACCTGCTGCAAAATAATCTGTGAACTTCCATCGGCAATTTCTGATGATATTTCAACTCCACGATTTATAGGACCAGGATGAAGTATTAAAATATCTTTGCCGTTTTTTTCTAAACGATTTCTATCAATTCCAAAATACTGAGAATATTCCCTGATAGATGGAAAATATTCTCTCGCTTTCCTTTCAAGTTGTATTCGTAACACATTTAATACATCGTTTTCTTGGATTGCTTCATCAATATTATGAATTACATCTACACCAAGCTCATCAAGATATCTTGGAATCATTGTAGAAGGTCCGCAAACAGAAACTTTAGCTCCCATTGTTTTCAATCCATATATATTTGATAAGGCAACGCGGCTATGTGCAACATCGCCAACGATACATACTTTTAATCCTTCAAGTTTTCCAAGTTTTTCACGAATCGAATACATATCAAGTAAAGCCTGAGTCGGGTGTTCGTGAATTCCATCTCCGGCATTTATAACATTCGCATCAGATATTTTTGTAAGCATAAGCGGAACACCTGCTGCAGCGTGTCTTACAACAATCATATCTACTTTCATTGCTTCGATATTTTTTACAGTGTCTTTTAATGTTTCTCCTTTGCTGACACTACTACCGGAAACGGAAAAATTTATTGAATCCGCTGACAATCTTTTTTCTGCTAACTCAAAAGATATTCTTGTGCGTGTAGAGTTTTCATAAAACAGATTTACTATTGATTTTCCTTGTAGAGTAGGAACTTTTTTTATCGGTCTTTCCAGAACCTCTCTGAAAGTTGTTGCAGTATCTAAAATTAACTGTATATCTTCTTTAGGAACATCTTTCATTCCTAGTAAATGACGGTTTGATAATGGCATATTCTTTACTTCTTTTCTGATTCAACAATATAGATGGCATCCTCACCATCAAATTCTTTCATTTTAACTTTTATTTCTTCACTGTGAGATGTTGGAATGTTTTTACCAACATAATCTGCGCGGATCGGAAGTTCGCGATGTCCGCGATCGATCAAAATACAAAGCTGTATCGAGCTTGGTCTCCCCATATCCATAATAGCATTTAACGCTGAGCGAACCGTTCTTCCTGTATAAAGGACATCATCAACAAGAATTATATCCTTTTCATTTATATCGAAAGTAATATTTGAAACTGATACTTCCGGTTGTTTTAGTCTTGTTCTGAAATCATCACGATAAAGAGTAACATCCAAAACTCCGAACGGAAGATCACTATTATCTATCTGATGAATTTTTACTTTAAGACGCTCAGCTAAAAACTCACCTCTTGTTCGCATTCCCATTAAAACAAGATTATGTGAGCCTTTGTTTTTTTCCAGAATTTCGTGTGCCATTCTGGTAAGGATTCTGTCAAATCCTTCTTCATCCAATATTTTTGATTTTATGACCATATACAAAAAAGCCTCTTCGGAAAAAAATATCCTCAGAGGTTTACCTTATTTTTATTTTATGTTTAATTTCTTTCATCCTTTTCCATCTCACGGGATAGATTTAAAGGTTAATTTTATTTGTTCCAAAATTAGAGGTAAAAGATTTTAAAGTAAAGAATAATCTAACTGTAATTAAAATTATTTTTATATTTGCCGAGTAAATCTTCTTTTTTCGGGGCGTGGCTCAGCCCGGTTAGAGCGCCTGGTTCGGGACCAGGAGGTCGGAGGTTCGAATCCTCTCGCCCCGACAAATTAAATTGGTTACAAAATGGCACAAAATCACTCTTTTGATATTGTTTCAGATATCGATTTTCAGGAAGTAGATAATGCTGTCAATCAGGCATTAAAGGAAATCACTCAGCGTTACGACCTGAAAGATTCTAAAACTCAAATTGAATTGAACAAAAAAGATAAGTTACTTTCAGTTAACACTAAAGATGACTATTCACGCAAAGCTTCAATTGATATTCTTGAATCTAAATTTATTCGAAGAGGCATTTCAATTAAAGCTCTAAAGTTTAATGAACCTGAAGCAGCTGCGGGTGGAAGATTAAAACAAACAATTAATCTGCAAAGCGGAATCTCAAAAGACAACGCTAAGATCATTACAAAAATGATTAAAGAATCAAAGCTAAAGGTTAATGCACAGATTCAGGATGAACAAATAAGAGTAACTGCACCAAAGATTGATGATTTGCAGGCAGTAATAAAATTAGTTAAAGAAGCTGAACTGGATTTTCCGACTCAGTTTGTAAATATGAAGTAAACCAGTCTTCATCTAACTGAGTAACAAAAAGTTTCAGCTTGCATAAGCCAGTCTTAATTTTTCTTTATCAATTCCTTCTAAAAGAATAAAATCATTTTCACTTACTTTTTCTATATCACCAAAATATTTGTTGTCAACACTGTCTTTTTGGTCAGCAACCTTTACAGATGCAAATGACAGAATTGATAAACTGCTTACAACAACATTTGTAGCATCGTTCTGATCAACTTTTCCAATGATAACATAAGGACCCATTGACATTGTCTGCTCGGCATATTTTTCATATTCACGCGGAAAGATAACTGCTTCAAAAGTTCCTGTTCTGTCTTCGAGTGAAAGGAATTTCATTATCTCTCCTTTTCTTGTTTTAATTCGTTTGGAAGTCATATACCATCCGATAAGCTTAACATTTTTGCCACGATACTTTTCCAGATCCTTTGCTTTTACAATATCAGGTCTTTCAGTTTCACTTTTATAAAAATAAAGCGGATGACGGGTAACCATATAACCAAATGTTTCATACTCTGCTTTACATATTTCTTCGACATTGAAGTTTATGTTTGTTCTCACTTCATTTTCCAGTAAAAATGTTTCGTATAAAAAGAGATCATTATAGCTCTCGTTCAAAATTTTTCTTTTGTGAATATAAATATCAAGCAGACGTAAGAGCTCCGGTCTTGTTTTTCTTAAACATCCCATTGCGCCGCATTTAATAAGTATTGATGTTTCCTCAAATCCGAGTTTTGTGCGGATAAGAAAGTCTGCCAGCGAATGATATTCACCGTTCTCTTTTCTTTCATCAACGATTTTATAACAGCTATTTTCAGAAAGATTTTTTATTGCCATTAAACCGATTTGTATTTCATCTTTTCTGCCGGTGTATTCGTAATTACTTTTGTTGATAGATGGAAGCAGAACCTTTAATCCAAGCCGTTTACATTCCCAGATGTAAACCGCTGCAGAATAAAACCCTCCGCCGTTACTTAATACATTTGCCATAAACTCAGCAGGATAGTGTGATTTCAGAAATGCAACCTGATAAGAAAGTAACGCAAACGATGCACTGTGAGCTTTACAAAATGCGTATCCTGCAAAAGATTCTATTTGTCTCCATAGTTCTTTTGCTTGTTTATCAGCAATACCTTTTTCTTTACAGGATAAGAAAAACTTTTCGGTTAACTTCTGCATTGTTGTGTGAGAACGAATCTTTCCGCTCATAGCTCGTCTGAGAAGATCTGATTCTTCTAAAGTTAAGCCTGCAATATGATGCGCAACTTTTATTACATCTTCCTGATATATCATAATTCCATAAGTTTCGCTAAGAACTTCCCGCATTTGCGGAATAAAATATTTTCTTTTTGATGGATCTTTATGACGGGCAATGAATTCCTGCATCATTCCGCTTTCTGCAACACCGGGACGAATGATTGAACTTGCCGCAGTTAACATTTCAAAATCGTGTACATCCAGTTTACGAAGCAATGATCTCATTCCAGGCGATTCAATATAAAAACATCCTATTGTTTGTCCTGTGCGAATAAGTTCATTCGTCTTCTCATCATTAAAAAGCATTTCAAAATCATAAATATCAAAATCAACAGCTTTTGTATTTCGTGCTATGGGCGGATGCAGTGAAAGTATCTTTATACTCTCCCGCCACTCTTTGGGCGGTTGATATGTTAATGCTTCGATTTCCATTGCTTGAGGATGAATTTTTTACTCTTTAAATTCAATATTAATAAAATAGTGAACATCTGAGCACTATATAAAATTTTTGCAGTAAAGAGTCAAGAGTATAATTAAGAATTGCTTTTAAATAATTTAAATGCCTTATTAGAAGTGTAAATTTTCTTACGAGGTTAACATGCAAACTGACGATACATTAAACTGGGTTTGCCAATATTGCGGCGTAGAAAATTCCGTGTGGGTGGATTTAACCATTGAAGGTAAACAGGATTTTGTAGAAGACTGCAGAATCTGCTGCAGACCAAACCGTATAATTGTTACGGTTGATTATGATGAAGAAGTAACCATAGAGTCACGATTACTTGATGAATAAGGATATTGTTCCTTATTGTAATAGTTATAAATCGTTTAATTCTGTCTGGTAATTTTTTTAATCCCACTCAGTATAAAAGCAAATAAACCATTGCGAGAAAAACTATTGCCCCGTAGATGATGGAAAGGTAAACAACAAGTTTACCTTTTAATTTGATGATCCTGTCAAGCTGCTCAGAATATTCATTCTCTTTAATTGATTCTGTCTCAGCCTTTTGATCAGGTGAAAGAGTGCCAAATTCAGATTTTGAATATCGGTCACTCATCACTTCTTGCTGATCTTAATATTGAAAAATATTTACGAAAACTATTTAATCCATAATCATTCTTAAAAATGAAGAGCTATCATCGTCATCATCCTTAGAATCATTTTTCTTTTCATTCTTTTCTTTAGCCCAGGAATATCTTGAGTTCTCAACTGTAAATCCGCTTGGAGTATTTTTTTGTTCATCATCATCAAGCGAGGCTTTGGGACTATTAACTCTTAAAATCGTAGGGACATCAAGATTATTCGTATCAACATTAGTATCCATATTGTTACTGGTAAACAGATCTACAAAGCCGCTTTGGATCTTACCTGAAATAAATGGTGATTGTTTCTTTGTATTTGAAGCTTTGCCATAACTTGCCGGTCTGGCACTATCAAAACCAGTTGCAATAACAGTGTATGAAATATAATCGTTCATCTCTTCTTTTTTAACGATACCAAAAATCACATTAGCTTCTTCACCGGCAGCTTCATAAATAACATTATTACCTTCATTAACTTCCTGCATAGTCATATTGCTTGAGCCTGTAACATTAACGAGTACACTCTTTGCACCTTTAATATTTACTCCTTCAAGCAGCGGACTCGAGATAGCCTTTTGTGCTGCTTCAATTGCACGATTTTCACCGCTAGCAATTCCGCATCCCATCAAAGCTTCTCCGCTTGAATTCATAACTGCACGAACATCAGCAAAGTCAACATTAATCAAACCTTCAATAGTAATTATATCTGCAATACCTCTTGTTGCCTCATACAGGACTTCATTCGGTTTATCAAATGCAGCAAACACATTTGAAGATTTATCAAGAATGCTTAATAATCTCTCATTAGGAATTACAATCAGGCTATCAACATGCTGGCGCAATTCCTGAATTCCCTTTTCAGCATTTATCATTCTTGTTTTTCCTTCCCATCGGAAAGGTTTAGTAACAATACCAACTACAAGAGCGCCGATGCTTTTTGCAATAGAAGCAATTACCGGAGCAGCACCGGTTCCGGTTCCGCCGCCCATGCCTGCAGTAACGAAGACCATATCACTTCCTGATAGCACATCTGCAATCTGGTCGCGATCTTCTTCCGCAGATTTTCTCCCGATATTAGGATCAGCGCCAGCACCTAAACCGCGGGTAATTGAATTGCCCACTTGTACTTTTGTATTTGCTGTGCTGCTTCTTAATACCTGAGCATCTGTATTTATAGCAATGTAGTCAACGCCATTTAATCCGCGTGTTATCATACTTTCGATGGCATTGCAGCCACCGCCGCCAACACCAACAACTTTTAAAACTGCTGACATCGGTCTCTCATTATCGATGGTTGCGAATCGCGGCATAAATCCTCCTATAGTTGATTTTATAATTCGTTAAAAAAATCTCTTACTTTTTTAATTGTTTTAATAAAGCGCCCTCGCGATTTATCTTTTTGTCTTTTAATCAAGCCTTTGTATTCACTTGATTTGCCACCGGGTATTCCTCTGATCAATCCGGCAACAGTTGCAAACTCAGGACTTTCAATTTCATTTGATAATCCAGCACCAAGTTCTTGCGGAACACCAATTCTGGTTGGCAGACCAAAAACTTCTTCTGCTAATTCTGTTACACCTCTTAATAATGATCCGCCTCCGGTAAGTACAATTCCGGCTTTAATTTTTGATTTAAATCCGGCTGTACGTAATTCACTATCAACAAGTGTAAATAACTCTTTCATTCTTAAACTAATGATTTGTGTCAGTAAGCTGATAGGAATTTTGGTATTCCCTCTTGCACCAACACCTCTAATCAAAATATCTTCATCCCTGATAATTGCACTTTCACTTGCATAGCCATATTCTTTCTTTAATCTTTCGGCTTCATCAGTCATAACACCAAGTGACTCACGTATATCATTTGTAACCTGATTACCTGCAACGCCAATTACCCGTGTATGTTTAATCGCTTTTTTATGGTAGATAGCAATATCAGTTGTTCCTCCTCCTATATCAATCAAAGCTACTCCAAGATCTTTTTCACTATCTTCCAGTACCGATGCACTTGAAGCAATTGGCTGCAAAATATAATCCTGAACCTGGAATCCGGCACGTTCAACAGATTTTCTAATATTTTCCATAGCCGGAATTGATGCAAGTACAACATGATTGCTTGCTTCCAATCTTGATCCTGACATACCAATCGGATCTTCAATCCCGCCCTGATGATCAATCGAAAACTCTTCAGGAATAATATGCAGAATCTGTCTGTCACTCGGGATACTTATCGTTCTTACATCTGCTTCTAATCTATCAAGATCTTCTTTTATAATTTCCTTTTCTTCACGGTTTATCGTAACGTAATTTCTATGACGAATACTTGTAATATGTTCACCAGCAACACCGACATTAACGGTTGTAACTTCAAATCCTGCCCTGTTAGCGGCAATATCCATAGCTGTTTTAATTGCTTCTGCAGTTTTACCAATATTTGCCACTAATCCTTTATGCAGCCCTTCTGAAGGAGCAATACCAAATCCAAGTACATCAATTCTGTTCTGTTCAGGAACTTTTTTTGCTATCACTGCACAGACTTTTGTTGTACCAAGATCTAATCCAACCAGAATATCTTTTTCCATTAAATCAAACCTGTATTTTCTCTGCTTCCAATGTAAGCTTCGTTATTAAATCTTAAATCTATATACTCTGTATTCTGATAAGCAGCCTTTAAGTTATTAATTCTGTCCCAGACCAGACTAAGATAAATCATCTTCTTCGATTCACTTCCTCTTCCAAAAACAACCGGATAATTTATTCCAGAAAACGTAAGCACAACATCACCGCCGTTTTTAAGATTTATTTCCGATATTCTTTTTGCTAATTCCGTATCTGTGATTCTGGCTGCATCAATTATTTTAAATGCTTCAATAATATCTTCAGTTTTATATAATTTTTGCGGAACAGGCTTTTCTGTTAATCTGAAATTACTTATAACCGGTATATCAGAATAAGTAGTATGTTCCATTATTTTTAATAATTCAAAATCACTTGTAACAAAAAACGGTTCTGCTTTTGTAAGCAGTATGGCATAAATATCTTTTTCTTTTATTTTTACATCAACATTACCGCGCCCATCTGACTTTACTTCAGCCTTTGCCACATAAGGATGTTCTTCTATTCTTTTCTTAATAACATTAAGATTTATTTTATTATAAACAGATGAATGATCTAAGTCAGCAAAGCGCATATATATTTCTTTGCTCAGTAAGTTATTTCCGAAAATATTTATCATTTTAATTTCCTCTTTTCCCTTTTTACCATAAGTAACAAGAGACAAATAAGTTGTTAAAACTACAATCGCCGATAAAAGAATAACACCAAATAATTTTCCAAAATCTTTTTTCATAATACTTAATTAAGCATTGTTACAAACTGTTCACCATATTTCCAGATATCACCGGCACCCATTGTAATTATTATATCACCATCTTTTTTGATTTTATTTAAAAATCCCGGCACTTCTTTTTTATCTGCAATATAATTAACGTCTTTATGACCAAACTTCTTTGCTGTTGATGCTATTAAATCACCTGTAATTCCTTCTATTGGTAATTCTCTCGCCGGATAAATATCAGTGCAAACAAAAACATCTGAATTAAGAAACGCTTTGCCAAACTCCTGATAAAAATCCCTTGTGCGCGAATAAAGATGAGGTTGAAAAACAACTATCAACCTTCTGTTCCATCCATCCCTTATTGCTTTTAACGTTGCTTCTGTTTCAGTTGGATGATGAGCATAATCATCAATAACCAAAATCTCCTTGTTATATTTAACTTCAAATCTTCTTAAAACACCAGAAAATGATTCTAAAGCTTTTTTGATAATCTTAAAATCAACGCTTAATTCATTTGCAATAACAACAGCCACAAGCGAATTTTTAATATTATGTTTGCCCGGAATCTTTAATGTTATCTCACCAAGTATTTTTTCAAAATATTTCACTTTGAATGAGCTGGTAAAACCATTATGAGTAATATCAACAGCAGTAACATCTGCATCAGTGTTTATTCCATAAGTAATTATTTTTTTATTAATCTCCGGCATAATGTCGCGCAGAGCTGGTTCATCCAAACACAATGTAACAAATCCATAAAACGGAACTTTATTTGCAAATTCTGTAAATGCTGTTTTTATATCATCCAGATCCTTGTAAGTATCAAGATGTTCACTTTCCAAAGTTGTAAGTGCTGCAATAGTTGGTGTAAGCTTCAAAAATGTTCTGTCAAATTCATCAGCTTCAACAACAATAAATTCTCCTTTACCCAATCTTGCATTAGTTCCTCCAAGACTACTTAGCTTTCCCCCAACAATGATTGTAGGATCAATTCCGCCTTCAGTTAATGTTAAACCAACCATTGAAGTTGTGGTAGTTTTGCCGTGCGTTCCTGCTATACCGATTCCATACTTCATTCTCATAGTTTCTGCAAGCATCTCAGATCTTTTTATTATAGGAATTTTTCTTGCAGCTGCTGCTTTAATTTCAGGATTATCTAAAGAAACCGCAGAAGAATAAACTAACACATCAGCATCTTTGAGATTTTCTGCCGAATGTCCTTCATAAACTGTAATCCCGATTTTCTGTAATCTGTCAGTAACTTCACTCAAAGATTTATCAGAACCTGAAACAATAAAGCCCTGACTAAACAGAATCTCAGCAATTCCGCTCATTCCTATTCCGCCTATCCCTACAAAGTGAACTTTTTTAATATTCTTAAACATTTATTGCTTTTCAATTTCAGTCTTCAGTTGATGAAATCTTTTTACTAATTCATTTTCATTTTCATAATCACTTGGTCTTACAATAATCGGCCTTATACGTGATTTGATTTTTATCCTGACAAATTTCAAAGGATTGGATTTATCATATCTTCTGTCTTTGCCAATCTTAACAATTGTAATATCATTTTTATTAATAAGTTTAGAACCAAACCGATCACTAAAAACCAATCCCTCATTACTAAATTCAATAAACCGGTTACGATACAGATTAAACGACAAAGCAATTATCGCAACAACAACTATAAAAGCAAGCAGATAAATTATCGGATCCCGCATAATCAAAGTATAAGAGCTTTCTACAAACTGTCCTCTTATCAATAAATAAACTATAAATACAACGAAATAAATAATTGTTGATTGATAGTAAAACGACATATTGTATTTAAACTTACTTTTATTTTTTAATTGTTCATCCGTCATACACTTAACGCATAATTGATTGCACTTTTTGCAATTGTGTTTGCAGCTTCAGGCTTTGAAAGCTTTTTCGCATTTTCACTTAAACTTTTTAACAGCTTTTCGTCACCGGCAATTTTTATAATCTCATCTTTCAGTATTTTTTTTACATCAGAATCCTGAATAAGCACAGCAGCATTATTATCTGAAAGAGATTTAGCATTATAATATTGGTGATTCTCCGCGACGTGGGGCGAAGGGATTAAAATTGAAGCAATTCCAAGCACTGTTAACTCTGCTATTGTTGTTGCACCAGCCCTGGCAACCAAAACATCACAAGCAGAGTATGCTTTATCCATGTCTTCAATAAAATCCAGTATTTTCACGGAACCAAAGTTAATGTTTTTATAGTTATGATAATAATTCTTTCCTGTCTGCCAGATTATCTGCAAAGATTTTTTTTCTAACTCTTCAACACAATCAGCTATTGTTTCGTTAATTGATGCAGCACCTAAACTTCCGCCAAGCACAAGAATTGTTTTCTTGTTTTCATCCAATCCAAAATATTTTTTAGCTTCTTCTTTTGTAGTTGAACCAAGTTCCGTCCTAACAGGATTGCCGGTTACCTTTATTATATCCGGTTTTCTTAAATATTTTTTTGAATCTTCGAACGCAACGTGCAATTCATCAGCATATCTTTCCAATAACCTTGTTGTAATTCCCGGATAACTGTTTGATTCCATTAAAATAATTTTTGCACCAAGAACTGATGCTCCCCAAATAGCCGGACCTGCAACATATCCACCTGAACCAATTGCAACTCTTGGCTTAAATCTAAAAGAAATAATCAAAGACTGAATCAGTGAAACAAATAGTTTTATTGGAAACAATATATTTTCAAAATTAAATTTTCTTGCAAATCCTTTTATCCAGATTGATTTAAAACCATAACCAAGCTTTGGGACTACTTTTCCTTCAATTTTAGATTTTGAACCAACAAAAATTATTTCTGATTCCGGTTTAATTTTTTTAATCTCATTAGCAACAGCAATTGCGGGATATAAATGTCCGCCCGTACCTCCGCCGGCAAATAAAAATCTATATGGAGTTATGCTTTTCATTTACTGAATTCCTCAACTGCTAATGCTGTTTTATTATATTGATTAACTTCACTTGATTTAAGTTTACTTTTTTCAAGCGAGTAATTATTGATAGCAATATTCATCAGGATACCGATTGAGATACACAGAAAAACAACTGATGTTCCTCCATAACTTATAAACGGCAATGAAAATCCTGTTGTTGGTAATGAACCTGTTGCAACTGCTGTATTAGCAAGAGCATAAATAATTATTGAAAAAGAAATTCCAAATGCCAGCATCTGACCGAACCTGTCTTTTGTTTTTTTCGCAATCAAAATACCCGCAGCAAATAATGTCAGATATAGAAGCAAGACTACAAGTACACCAACAAATCCGGTTTCTTCACCAAGTATTGCTAAAATAAAATCACCGTAAGATTCAGGTAAAAAGAGATTGCTCTGTCTGCTGCCGCCAATTCCTAAACCGAACAAACCACCGCTGCCAAGACTTATAATTCCCTGTTTAGTCTGATGAGATAATTCACCTTCTCCCATAAGAGCGTAAATAAAATTTAGTATTCTTTTTTTAGAATGTGGTAAAAACATTATCAAAGTAAGAGTACCGCTAAAAAAGATAAGAGATGAAATCAAAACATGTTTAAGCTTTGCACCTCCAACAAATATCATAGTTAACGATACAATTGCAATTAACGATGCAGTACTTACATTAGGCTGGAAAAATATAAGTACTGAAATGATTAATACCCAAACCAGCAAAGCCAAAAATCCGTTCTTTAAGTCTGAAATATATTCGCTCTTTTTTTCGAGTAAAAATGCCAAATGAATTATGAGTACTAGCTTTGCAATATCTGCCGGTTGAATAGTTGTAAATCCAAAGTTAAGCCAACGCCCTGCTCCTTTTACCTGAGGAGCTATTAAGAATGTAATAAAAAGAAGAAAAGTTGTTCCAATAATTGCTGGTTTACTTACTTTCTTATACCATTCATAAGGTATGAAACTAAATACAATAAGCATAAGTAAACCAAATAAAATCTTATACAGATGCTGATTGAATAAGTAAAACGCGCTGTTAAATTTAGTTGCACTATAAGTACTGCTTGCACTCATTACTATTATCAATCCAATTAGTATAAGGCTAAAAGTTGAAAAAAATACTATGACAGCTAATTTCTTCATTTACTGTTTACAATCTCTTTAAATACTTTTCCGCGATGTTCGTAATTATCAAACATATCAAAGCTTGCACAAGCAGGAGATAGCAATACTACATCTCCTTTACGTGCTTCACTTAGTGCTGCATTAATTACATCATTAAAATCTTTTTTTATTTCTGTTTTTACTTTTCGATGAAAGTAATTAAAAACTTTTTCTGCTGATGAACCGATAGCGTAAATCTTTTTTACTTTCCTAATAACAAGATCTTCAATAACTGAATAATCGTTTCCTTTATCCTGTCCGCCAAGTATTAAGAAAATCGGATCATCAAAACTTTTTAACGCAACTTCAACAGAATCTACATTAGTAGCTTTAGAATCATTTATAAATTTAATTCCGGATATTTCTCTAACTAACTCTAATCTGTGTTCAACGCCTTTAAACAATTTTAATGCTTCTAAAATTTTTTCGTTATCAAGATCAAATATTTTGGCAGCGATAATAACTGCCATTGCATTTTGAATATTATGTTCGCCTTTGATGTTTATGTCTGATATTTTGCAGCTAAACTCAGTTATATCATTTTTTACAAATCTGACTTCATCGTTTTCAAGATAGCATCCGTTATTAACTTTTTTATTTGTAGAAAAAAAGAAAATATTGCTTTTGGCTTTTTTGAAATATTGATTTAACAGATCGCTGTCTTTGCTTAAGATCAGAAAATCTTTTTCATTCTGATTTTCGAAAATTCTTAATTTAGAATGAGCATATTTCTCAACACTGTTTTCATATCTGTTTAAATGATCCGGAGTAATATTCAGTATCATTGCAACTTTTGGTTTGAAACTCTCTATCAGATCAAGCTGGAAACTTGAGATCTCCAATGAAACAAATTCATTTTCCTTAACAGTGTTTGCAATTTCTGAAAATGCCAAACCGATATTACCGGCAGTATAAGTTTTCTTTCCGCATTCGTTAAAAAGATATCCGCACAAGCTTGTTGTTGTTGTTTTTCCGTTTGTGCCGGTTATCCCTATAATATTTCCTTTACAGAATGATGAAGCAAATTCAAGTTCACTTATTATTTTTAAATTTTTTGTTTTAGCATTTTTAATAACCTCTGAATCAGATGGAACGCCCGGACTAACTATCATCAAATCACAATTAAATACTTTTTCAGAGTGTTTCCCAATCTCAAAATCGATTTTTTCATTTCTCAGAATATCTATTGATGATTTTAATTTTTCCTCTGAACCGGAATCACTGACAAACGGAATTGCACCATGTTGTTTTGCTAACCTGGCAGCACCGATTCCGCTTCTTACAGCACCAATAATTGTTATTTTTTTATTTCTGATATCTAACATCTTATCTGATCTTGAATGATGCTAAAGTTATTATCGCTAAAATTATTTCAATTATGTAAGCACGTACAACTATCTTTGGCTCAGCCCATCCAACCATCTCAAAGTGATGATGAATCGGAGCCATTTTAAATACTCTTTTCCCTTCTCCGTATTTTTTCTTTGTGTATTTGAAATAAAGTCTCTGAATAATCACAGAAAGAGTTTCCATAAAAAATACTCCGCCGAGTATCGGAATAAATAATTCTTTCTTAATCAACACTGCTATAATTCCAAATGCACCACCTAATGCAAGTGAACCTGTATCACCCATAAATACCTGAGCCGGATACGAATTAAACCAGAGAAATCCTAAACCGGCACCAACAAGTGCTGCAATAAAAATTGTTAATTCACCTGAACCCGGCAAATAGATAATATTTAAATAGTTTGCAAATATTGAGTTACCGCTGAAGTATGAAAGCAAAGCCAAGGCTATCATTACTATCACAATTATTCCGACTGCAAGTCCGTCCAATCCATCAGTTAAGTTAACTGCATTAGAAGTTGCTGTTATTATAAATACAACAAGAGGTATATATAAATATGAAAAATCAAGATTAACATTTTTTAAAAATGGTACCGTTGTCAAAGTACTGAATCCCTCAAACTCAGGTGAAAAATAGATTACCGATCCAACAATCAAACCAATTAACAATTGCCCTAATAACTTGTAACGGGCAATTAATCCGTTCGGAAATTTCTTAATTACTTTAAGATAATCATCCAAAAAGCCGACAAGACTCAACCAGATAGTTCCAGCAAGAATTAATATGATATATATACTTTTCAAATCGCCCCACAGTAAAACCGGAATAACAACAGATGAAATTATTATTACTCCGCCCATAGTTGGTGTGCCAACTTTTGACCAATGGAAATTCGGACCGTCAGCTTTTTTTGCTTCACCAATCTGATGTGCCTGCAATTTTTTTATTATTCTCGGACCCAGATAAAATGCAAGTATCAATCCTGTAATTGCTGCCAGAGCAGAACGGAATGTTAAAAATCTGAAAATATCAAATCCCGGCGGATTGAAAGTTTTATTTATATATTCAAATAAATAGTAAAGCATTAATTTTTTCTGGCTTCAATTACTGAAACAAATTCTTCCATTTTCATTCCGCGTGAACCTTTAACCAACATAGCGGAATTATTAATATCTAACTTTTTTAAAAAGCTTTTTAATGATTCACGATCAGTAAAATGCTGATGAATCTTTGTTTTACCATTCAGTCCTTTGTCCATCAGCTTCATCATTTTCCCAATCGAATAAACTTCATCAACTCCTGATTTATTAATTAAGTCTGCAAGCTCCAAATGTTTAACTTTTGACTCGCTGCCAAGTTCAAACATATCGCCAATAACCGCAATTTTCTTTTTTCGCGATTTAATCCTGTTGAGAACATCAAAAGAAGATTTCATTGAATCGGGATTTGCATTATATGTATCGTTAATTAATGTAAAGTTTCTGCTGTTCTTTATTTCTAATCTTTTACTATAAGTTTTTATTTTCTTTATAGCTTTTCTTATCTGCAAATCATTTAATCCGAGTTCAGACGCAATTGCAAAAGCTGAAGTAAAATTTAATACATTTTTTTCGCCGCCAATTGGTAAAGTAGTATTAAATATTTTTTTCTTATGCTTAATTTCAATACGCGGTTTTGCAAGTTTATCATATCCTAAAATCTTTGATTTGTAATCTGCTTTTTCAGTTAAAGCAAATGTTACTTTATTTTTTATCTTCTTTCCCGCTTTTTTCAACAGCTTATCATCATTATTAATAAATATTTTTCCACCGCGTTTAATTGTCTCATCAAATAATGCAGATTTTTCTTTTAATACACCTTTACGATTTTTTAGAAATTCTAAATGAGAATCACCTATGTTAGTTATAAGCGCAATATCAGGACTCAAAATGGATGCTGTATAATGTATTTCTCCAAAATGATTTGTTCCCAATTCTGCAACAAGAATATTATGTTTTTCATTAGTGCTTAATATTGTAAGCGGCATACCAATGTGATTATTATTATTTGCAATTGTTTTGTTTACTTTGAATTTTTCAGAAAGCAGAACTGCAAGTATTTCCTTGGTTGTTGTTTTTCCTGCACTGCCTGTTATTCCGATTACTTTAGTCTTAAGTTTTGAACGCCAGATTTTTGCAACATCACCTAAAGCTTTTGTTGTATCTTTAACAGTAATAACCGGAATATCAATCTCATTCAGTTTTTTGAATTTATTTTCATCCACAATTACAGCAGCTGCACCTTTTTTTACAACATCATCAATAAAATCGTGTCCATCAAATCTTTCGCCTTTAATTGCAATGAATAATGTATTCTTCTTTATGTTTCTTGAATCAATTGAAACATTATAAATAGATTTAAACACATCAGGATTATAGGTCACCGCAGTTGGAATGTTAAAAATATCTTCTATGTTCAAATGTATTTTTTTCATTACACTAAATACCTTAACGCAACTTCCTGATCAGAAAAATGATTTCTGATTCCGTTTATCTCCTGATAACTTTCATGTCCTTTGCCTGCAATCAGAATAACTGCATTTTCATCAGAACTCTGAATAGCTTTTTTTATTGCCTCTTCCCTGTTCTCTTCAAGCTCAAAATTATTTTTAGATATTCCTTTTTTAATATCATCAATAATTGTAAAAGGATTCTCTGTTCTCGGATTATCAGAAGTAATAAATACTCTGTCACTAAGCTCACTTGCAATTTTTCCCATAACAGGTCGCTTTGTTTTATCTCTGTCTCCGCCGCATCCGAAAACAGTTACTACCTGTTTTTTATCTTTTACTATTTCTCTGATAGCCTGTAAAGCCTTTTCAAGGCTATCTGCAGTATGGGAATAATCAACAATAATTTTTTTCTTTCCTTTACCAAGAACTTCAAATCTTCCGGGAACCTGCGGAGTTGATTCTATTCCTTTAACTATTTTTTCTGTATTAAAGCCCAAGCAATGTGCAGCTGCAAATGCTGATGCAGCATTATAAGCATTAAATGTTCCTACTAATGAAGTATGAATTTTATATTCCACTTTGTTATGCATTATTGTAAAATCGGTACCCATCAAATCGTAAACAATATTTTTTATTTGATAATCTGAACCTTCACTAACTCCATAGGTAAATACTTCAGCTTTGGAATCCTTAACAATCTCTTTTGAGTTCTTATCATCCGAATTAATAATTGCAAATGAGCTACTGCTTAAGTTGTCAAATAAAATCTTCTTTGCTTTAAGGTAATCAACAAATGATGTATGAAAATCCAGATGATCAGAAGTAATATTTGAAAATACTGCAACTCTGAAATTCAAACCATATACTCTGTTTAAAACCAGTGAATGTGATGAAACTTCCATAACAGCATACTCACAACCTGATTTGATCATTTCATAAAACATTTTGTTAAGATCATTTGACTCGGGTGTTGTTAATTTTGAGTCTATTTTTTCATCGCCGATATAATTTGCGATAGTGCCTATCAATCCGCTTTTATATCCATTACTCTGTAAGATATTTTTAATAATAAATGCAGATGTGGTTTTACCGTTTGTACCGGTTATTCCAATTAATTTTAATGTGTCGGAAGGATTTTTATAAAATCCTTTTGATAATTCAGCTAAGGCTTTTCTGCTGTCTTTAACAAGTATCTTAGCTATATGAGAATGAACGATTAATTCATCGGGCAAAGCTTCATTATTTTCTACCACTACTGCAATTGCACCTTTGGTGATAGCTTCCAGCAGGTACCTGTGCCCGTCATTTTTAAATCCTTTTACAGCAACAAAAACAGAATTCTTGTGAACTTTTCTGGAATCATAAACAATATCTGAAACATCTTTTCGCTGAATATTTCCAGTAACCTGAATTGCACTTACGCTATTTATCAACTGTGTTAATTCCATTAGTAAAGCGATGCCCCTTTAACATAGTATTCAGCACATTCAAGAAAACAAATTTCATCTCCATTTAATTTCTTATTTGCAGCGATGCTTTGCGAAATGACTATCCCTGATCCTTTAATTTTGTATTTGATACCCAGCATCGTAAGCGCATTGATTGCATCCTTAACCTGGCAATTGATCAGATCAGGCATTTTATTATTTGAAGATAGTTTTACTTCTTTGATATTTTTTGATTTATCTTTTGATTCCTGTTTTCGTAAATCATCTGATTTTTCTTCAACAAATTTTGGCTTTAACATGGTATTTGGATTCAGATATTGCTGAAATCTGTCGTTATCCGTTTGAACTATTCTTTCAGCAACATTCTTCAATATTGGTGCAGCGACCAATCCACCATACTTCCCCTGATCGGGAGAATTAATCAGTATCAAACAAACAACCTGTGGTTCTTCAACCGGGAAAAATCCAATAAACGAGGAGTTATAATGCTGCTTTGAGTAAGCTCCATCAACAAGTTTTTGTGAGGTACCTGTTTTGCCGCCGATTGTTATCATCTCAGATTTAGCAAGTTTACCGGTACCTTTATTAACAACACCGCCTAAAAGATTTTTTATAATTTCAGATGTCTTTCCCGAAATTACTTTTCTGACTTCCTTTGGTTTAAACTCTTTAATCAAATTGCCATCTGCAGAAATTTGTCTTTGAATTAATTGTGGTTCGTATAAAGTGCCGCCATTTATAAGCGCACAATAAGCTGCTGCTATTTGAATTGGTGTAACAGAAACTTCATAACCAAATGAAAGATATGTTTTAGATACTTTGGACCATTCATTGGGTTTGCGGAGTTTACCCGGAGTTTCACCCGGTAAGGTAACAGAGGTTATATTTCCAAATCCAAAGCCACGTAAATATTTAAAGAATTTTTCGTTATCTATTCTTTGTACGAGTTTTGCAAATCCGATATTACTGGATTGTTCAAATATCCCTGTTACATTTAGCTTATTATACGGATGAGTATCTCTGATATTTACATTATTGAATTTATATTTTCCGTTTTCAAGATTAAGAGTTTCATCGAGTTTGCAAAGATTCTGATCAATCAGTGAAGCAAGGGTGAAAGATTTAAATGTTGAACCAGGTTCATAAGTATCTGTTATTGCTCTGTTTCTTCTCTGAAAATCATTTGCTTTCCAGTACTCATTCGGGTCATAATCTTCAATATTTGTAAGTGCAAGTATTTCTCCGGTATTTGGATTCATCATTATTGCTGTTCCTGAAACAGCAGAATATTCTTTTATCCCTTTTCTTAGTTCATCTTCCAGTATCTGCTGATAATTCTTATCAATTGTAAGATAAAAATGATCGCCTGAAACAGCGGGTGTAACACTTTCATCAACAACAGTTACAATACGGCCTAATGCATCTCTTTGAACTAATCTTGAACCATCTATTCCTTTAAGATCTTCCTTGAAAAATTCTGAAATACCCATTACGTATTTATCTTCATTACTAACATATCCAAGAATATGCGATGCAAGATTATTATAATGATAAACTCTTGAAGGCTCTTCACGGAAAAAGAATCCGTCTTTTTTTATCTTCTTCAAAGATTCTGCAAAATCAGACTGAACTTTCTTTTCAATACAAACAGTTTTGTTATTGCCTTTTAACAAGTTAAGGAAGTAGTTGGTATTTTTATTAAATTTTCTTGCAAACAAACGGGCTATTTCATTTTTATCTTTTTGCTTCAACATTCGCTGATCAGCATAAAACGAAACATCAGTACGATTATATACCAGCAGAACATTATTTCGGTCATATATCAATCCGCTTTCAGACTGAATAGTTTCTAATTTGGTTTGCTGCTTTTGTGCATTATAAGAATACTCTTCAGATTTAAGGATTTGAATATTTACCAATCTCACCACCAAAGTGATAAAGATGATCAGTAAAATTAATATTACAAATAATGCACGATTATTGTTCATATTTTTGATTCAAAGTTTCCAGGTTTTCTTCAAGTTTTTTACTATCGAATTTTATAATCACAGGATCTTCAGCATTTCTGATCATTCCAAGCTCAGACTTTGCAGTATTAACAATTCTTTCTTCAGCAGTAACTGTTTGATATTCGGCTGTAAGTTTTATCTTTTTCTGACTTTCAGTCTTAAAAATCTTCTCAGCTTTATCTTTAGAAAGCAGCTGCTGTTCATATTTGAGTTTTACACCAACATTTATCAGTGCAAAAACAGTTATAATTAAAAGCAGAATCAGGATAAGCAGTAATGTTGGTTTAGAACTTTTTTTCATAATCTTTCCGCTGCTCTTAATTTTGCACTTCTAGCACGATAATTTTTTTTAATTTCAATCTCAGACGGCACAATTGGCTTTTTATTTACAAGTTTTAATCTGGCTTCTCTTTTAACCAGTCCAAGAGGATCTTCTTTTGGACTAAGACTTACTATCGTTTCATTTTTAAAAAAATCTTTAACAATTCTGTCTTCAAGAGAGTGATAACTTATAACAACAATTCTTCCGCCTTTTTTTAAAACCTTAACTGAGTTTTCCAGAAATAATTTAAGATTATCGAGCTCATCGTTTACATATATTCTTAAAGCCTGAAATATCCTTGCTAATGTTTTTTTCAAAAAATTTTCAGGAACCAGATCACTTATTATCTCAGTAACTTCTTTAGTAGTTTCAATCCTTTTTAAAATTCTTTTCTGAACTATACTTCTTGCTATTTTTCTTGAGTTTTTTTCTTCACCGTATTTAAAAAAAATATCTGCAAGCTCTTCTTCTTTGTAACTGTTAACTACATCTGCAGCAGTTATTTCTTTTGTTTTATCCATTCGTAAATCCAATGGTGCATCAGCACGGAAAGTAAAACCTGATTCAGGATTATCAAGTTGAAATGATGAAACACCCAGATCAGCAAGAACACCATTGAAATATTTTAATGATTCTATTTTTGCAATCACATCAACAAACGAATAATTATAATTGTATAAACTAACTCTGTTTTTTTTTGAAAATTTTTTCAGTGAATATTCAAACGCATCTGCATCTACATCTGCTGCTACAATTCTCCCATTTTTATTCAGCCGTTTGAGAATTTCAGTTGTATGCCCCCCAAAACCAAGTGTTGCATCAAAATAAACACCTGATTGATCAGTTATTAAAAGATCCAGGCTTTCATTAAGCATCACAGGAATATGATGCTCATTCATTTACTTGCCATAACTTTTGCTGCAATCTCTTCATAAGTTTGCGGCGATTGGCTCAGATAGTCTTCATAGACTTTCGGATTCCATACTTCAATTTTTTTAAGGGCACCAAGTATTAAAACTTCTTTTTCAATCTTTGCATAATTTATAAGTGCTGATGGAATCATTATTCTTGATTGAACATCCATTACATCTTCCGAAGCAAACTGAACAAACATTCTGATAAATCTTGCATCATCAGGTTGAAATGAATTAAGATTAAGTAACGCCTGTTCAATCTTTATCCATTCATCTAGCGGATACAAATCGATACAATTTGACAGACCTCTGGTCATCACAAATGTTTCATTTGCTTCTGCAGATATGTGTTTTCTAAGTTTAGCCGGAATTGCAATCCGACCCTTAGAATCCATAGAATATGTAAATTGACCTCTAAACATAACCTTTCTAATTAATCTTCCACATTTTTCCCCACTACACCCCAAAATAATGGAAAAATTTACCGAAAGTCAAGAAAAAGAATAAAAATATTTTTGCCGTTTAATTTGTTTTTTGAACAAAATTGAAAATGAATTGAAATCCGGGTTGGCGCTGCATATTAAACACATTGAAAAAGTTAATAGTTGAAAAATTAAGTTATTAAATGTATTTAGTGTCAGTTTAATTTATGATTTAAATAATAGCGGAAAATATTTTGTTTGTACTAATTCAAAATACTTCTGAGCTTGATGATTATATAAAATCATTTCCCAGTTTTTACAATCCGGTTTTCATAGCATTACTCATTTTCATCCTCATACTAGCTATCATCTATATATCTTATAAGAACATATATATCCCGATGATTGCGAAACATAAGAAAGATCAAAAACAGTTTGAGATAACAACAGAAAAAATTCTTTCTATGTTTTCGGAACTTGATCCGAATCCGATTATAAGAATTAATCAGGATGGTTTAATAATTAATTTAAATGAATCTGCTAAAAAGAGATTTGATAATCTTAAGACAAATGAGAGCAACATTAATTCTATTATTTCCAAAAGCGATCTTCAGATTGAAGAGATAATAAAAAATGATAAATCTTTTATATTCCCATTGGAAATAGATGACAGATATTATGATATTAATTTTCACGGCATATCCTTTCTTGGAATGGCACAGCTTTATTTTTGGGATACAACCGCACAGAAAGAATATGACAGACAAATGACTAACTATCAGAATCTTTTACGTAACTCATCAACACATTTACAAAAAGTAATAGAAGAAGAAAGAAACCGGCTCTCAAGAATATTACACGATTCAATTGCTCAGAATATGTTGCTGGTAAAACTTAATGTCAGTAATTATAAAAAATTTATCAATTCCGGGCTAAACGAAGAAGAATACCTGAGAACAATTAAAATACTTGATTCAACATTAAAAGATATAAGAAATCTTGCCCATAATTTAAAACCTTTGAACATAGAAGAACTTGGTCTGGAAACAGTTGTAAGATCTATGTGTAATAATGTTGCACGCGAAGGAAATTATAAATATAAGTTGCGGTTCCCTGAACAACCATTGAACTTACCTAAAGATATTGAAACCTGTATTTTCAGAGTTATTCAGGAATCACTTAATAATATGATAAGACATGCAAAAGCTTCATCATTTACAATTAATTTATTTTTTGAAGAGACAGCACTCGTTCTGTTTATTTCTGATGATGGAATAGGATTTAAACCCCAAAAGCTGTTAAATGAAAAATATATTTCTGATGGTCTTGGTGTAATGAATATGCAGGAAAGTGTTGAAAAACTTAAAGGCAGTTTCCAAATAGATTCTTCAAATAACAGCGGAACAATAATTATCGCTGCATTCCCAACCGAATTATTGACAACAAATGAAAACACAAACAATTAAGATATTGGTGGCTGATGATCATACTTTGTTCAGACAAGGTATAATCAAGCTTTTGGAAGAACATAAAGAATATGAAGTTATCGCTGAAGCTGAAAACGGAAAAGATCTTATAGAAAAATATTTTAATCATTGTCCTGATATTATTCTCACAGATATTGCAATGCCTGAACTTACCGGAATACAAGCCGTTGAAGAAATTCTTAAAAGGGATAGAAATAGTAAAGCGTTGTTTCTTTCTATGTATGATACTGAAGAATACGTTTACCAGGTACTTAAATCGGGCGGAATGGGTTTAGTTAATAAAAATATACTTGATGAAGAATTAATTTATGCAATTTCAAAAATTTGTAACGGCGAAAAATATTTTGGCAAAAACTGGACTGAAGCAAACCTCAGTTTGCTGTTTCAGAATTTTGAAGAAAAATTCAGTGAAGAAACAAAACATTCAATTGATCTGAACTTCAGAGAAGAACAAATACTTCAGATGATAATTGATGGTTATACCAGTAAAGAAATTGCAGATAAAATGTTCTTAAGTAAAAAAACAATAGATTATTACCGTTCTAACCTATTAAGAAAATTTGATATTAAAACTCAAATCGAACTGGTTAAGTGCGGTATATGGTATTTTTCAAAAAGGGACAGTGAAGGAGTTTAATAATATTGTAAAATAATTAGTACAAGTACTAAACATGTTTAGCAGATTTCTGCATATATTATATTTATTAAATTCTATATAACTTAACTAAGGTGATGTCATGAATAAGAGATATTATTTAATCATTTCTCTTCTTATATCCCTTTTGCTTTTGAGTTGTACAAGTTCAGATAAAATTGGAAAATTATATACGACAGAAAATGCAAATCAGCTTTTCGGAGAGGTTAAATATTCAGTTGAAATGAATGTTAATCAACTTACAAATCTATTGAACCGGACTCACAAAACAATTATGTTCGGATTAATAAATCAGCAGCTTATTATTCTTGATAATAATCGAAAACTGATGTATCCCGAAAAAGCTGATTATAAAGATTCAGACGTTTTTATAGTTTACAGTGTTAATATGCTAAGAGAGTTATTATTGGATAACAAATCTGAAAAACAAGGCGATGAAAAAGATGAAAATATAAGTATCGAACAAAGACAGGAAGTGCTATCTATCTCAATTAATGAGAAGACTTTGGAAACAGGAATAAAATGTCCTCCAATGTGTCCGGATTAAAAATGAAATTAGCTGTAATAATTAGTTATGTTTCACTTTTTGTCTGGATATTTCCAATATTCAGACAATATAGAAGCAATCTCTTTTACTTCTTTTTATTTCTGGGGATTTCTGATCCCTTATCAGTTTTTGCTGTAAAAGTCCTGTCAATAAAAACTGAATGGCCTTCTGTTTTAATTGCGCCTATCTTATTTTATGCAATTAATATTGATAGAACAAAACCCTTCAAGATCAGTAAACTGGAGATTTTTGTTTTTGTACTTACATATTTCCTGATATTCTTTGTTGACAACTTTAATTTTATTCTTCTGATTATTCATACTCTAATTACAATCAGAGCGATTTATATAATTATTACAGACCTCCATTACAGACAAAAGATAAATATTGTTCGTCTTGTACTTGCTTTTTATATGATTACATCTGTTGCAAGTTTATTGATATACTTAAACGGAGATTACCATGCATTTCTATTATTTTTTACTAACCTGGCATTCCAGTTATTATTAGCTATTTTCTTTTCAATCTTCAGTGAAAACAACCCCAAAATGAATTACAAAGTTCTCCAGACAGCTGAAAAATAAAACATTATTTTTTATAAACTTTTTAAATCAAATAATACTCGAAAAGCAAATTCGTGAAATTGCCATTCAATTCTTAATATAAAACTCTTCATAATCGCACTTTCCACCTAAAAATCACTAGTACATGTACTAATGCTTTTATCTTGACAACATCTTAGTATTACACAGGTTCTTAAATAAATTTGTTAATCTGTAAATGCAGATGTAATTACTATTGAGCAAGGATTGATGTAATCGTACAGGATTCGGGAATATCAGATTATTAAACAGTAAAAATAATCCAATAAAAAATCTTAGCTAAAGTAATTTATTTTTATCAAAGCGGAGTTAAAATGTTTAAAGTTGAAAACAACTTACAAGCAGGATTCAAGATGTCTAAATGGGCAGATTTTCTTATCTCGGCAATCAGATATGAAAATGAATTGTTTAAAAATTCTATTGCGTACTTAAAAGTACATCCGGACCTTGGAACAGAAATTGGCGCTGGCTATACCTGGACAAAAGAAGAAGTAATAAATGCTATGTATGATGGAAAAACTTTTTACACTATTATTAAAGAAAAGACAGGAGAATGGAAAAAAGGATCTATTGTTGCGTTGATAACCAGAAATGGTAAATCAATTATTACTGATTCTAACTCAACTGATTTTGACTATTTTGTTAATTTACGGGAATTATAAACCCTCACACCCTCTTGGTGGAAGGGCGTGGTTTGATAATTAACCTGTACAAAATCCGGTAATATTTTATTACCGGAAGGATTTTCGATGCATATAAAAGTTAAAAAGTATATGCAAATATCTGGTTTGTAAGAGGCAAACAAACCGGATATATTTTATAACTAATCCAGTTGAATTACTCCACAATTCAACTGAAAACTATTTTATAATTTATATTTTATTGAAAGACATTATGAAAATACACGAGAAATGCCGGTATTTATGTTCAGCTTCATTAATCATATTTATATTCGGTCTGATAAGAGGTATTGGTGGTTTAATCGATACGATAAATGAAACTGAAGTTCTGCTCGATATAAATTATGGTTTTACAATTCTTATACTGCTTATTATTACCTGTATAACCTTGAGCGCTGCATCATTTATTATTGCAATTGCACTTTTTGAACAAGACAGAAATTATATCTTTTACGGGATGTTGCTTACATTGATTTTTATTGTTTACTCATTAGTTCAAGATTATTTTATTCTGCATAAATCAATAAGTAACGGTAGTATAATAAATTTAATTGCTGCCGGAATTGCAATATCACTATTGTTATTAGGGAAAAGGCATCTTAATAAGCCGTAAACCGAGCATTTATTTGTTAATTGAATTTGACTATCCGAAAAATTAAGTTAGGAATAGTAATTCAAAACACTAAAAAATGTTTAGTAAATCTATTAGAATATTACTGTTACTAATATTATTCAGCTGCTTAATCCTGCAAAGCTGCTACACACAAGTTTCGCTGCCAAAACATTCCATTAAAAAAACAAAAACTGATGAAGATAGAAAAGTTAATTTTACTTATACAGTTGTTGATACATTTGATAACGATTGGCTGCCTGATAAAGGTTATTATTATTTATTCAGATTTGATTCAAAGTATATTAATGAAGATAATATTGATCGCTTTCTTAATATGCTTTATGCAAAAGGATATGATATTGCCGGAGCTTGGTACAGACCTGAGATTAGGGATTGCACAAGTCCATTTTATTTTAATGATTCTCTTGAAAAAACATTAGCGCCTGTGTTAGTTTTACTATTATCTGATTTCGATGATTCAATTATTCAATATAATTTTTATGCAGTAATGAATAAGCCATATATCCCCTGTCCCTTTGGAGTTTGGGAATTTTATGAATTGCAGTAATCATCTTTGATAACATATCTTAAAATAATAATTAAACAGAGAGCTGATTAATTATTCTGCTCCAGTCTTTTATAAATTATGTAATGCTCACCATAAGCAATCGGTTTAGTAAACTCTCCTTCTGATAGTGAAGCTATCTGAGTTTTAATATTTTCGTTGAAGTAATTGATATTAACTCTTCCAAGCATTCCATTTCTTTCTTTTGATTTACTGCAGGAACAATTGATACAAAGCCTGGTAAAATCCGCACCGGCAAGCAAAGCTTTATAAACCGAGTCTGCTCTATCGTAATTCTGAACTTCAATCTCTGCAAGCGAATAGAACTGAGGTTTTTCAATTACTACTTTAACTCTTCTTTTAATTGTAAGTTCAACGGGTCGTCCCTGATAGATTGCCGGAGAGTATTTCCATTTCAATAATGAAAGCCTGGCAAGCGAATCCCATTCTGCATCATCACTCGTAGTTAATATCTTAGCATCTTCTACATCACCGCAGCAATTTACACGCATTTCACAAGTGAATTCGTAGCTGTCTAAAAAATATAATAATTGAAGCGGAGGTAATTCAGATTGCTTAATAAGTGATGGCGGCATGAAATCTGATTCTTCGGGTTGAAAAACTTTACAGCCCGAGATGATTAAAAAAAGACAAATAAAAATTATCTTTTTCATTTTGTACCTCTCTAAGCTTAATGATTTTCCCGTTATATTCTTAGCGAATACTAAGTGGTTTAAACAAACCATCAATCTTTCTTACTGTAATTAGCAATTAATTACTGACAATGTCAATAGCTGATAGAATTCATTTGGGAGGCTAGAAGATTATTTATCTGTTATGTTTCTGAATGATCCTTGGGTCAGATTGATGTTTACTAAGAAAATTTTATAACCTAAAAATAAGTATTAGACTTTTAATACTTGCATAAATGTTAACCTAGCAAGCGCAATATTTCATTCGGTTCGCTTGCAACTCCCCAATTCCATTTTCCGAAACCACCATATTCATTAACTGCCTGAATCCATTCTTTTAAGTATTCCCATTTAACCTGATCCTGCTGAGTTGGAATTCCTTTTACTTCAATAATCAGATATGTATCATCTGATAATCTTACTAAAAAATCAGGACGATATTTATGAACTATACCCTGAAACATATAAGGAATTTCAAAATTAAGATGATCATTCTTTGCCCATGCTTTAACATTCGGATGCCGGTTCAGATTGAATGCTGCATTATATTCCCAGGTACTGTCATAAACACAAAAATTAATATGATTCTTATCATAATTGTCACAAGGCTTGCTTGTGTACCAAGTTCTCATATCGCCTGTTGAGCGGATTGGTTTATCAGTATCAAATACTGGTGTTAGTGATTGAGTATTTACACATCTTATTTCATTGAATATATGATTTACTATAGTATTCATATTTAGTGTAATTAATATTCTTCTCTTAATATCGTCCTGAAAAAATAAAGGAGGATTCATTCTTATTATATCTGAATAAATAAACTGATCAACAATTTTAATTAACTGTGCAAGCAATATGCTTTTATCACCTTTCCAATCCGGTGCCATCTGATCGTAAACATCCCTGGCTGTTGTGAAAATAATTTTCTGATAACGATATTTTTCACCAAGGTTTTGCAAATCTATTTCAGATATTTTAGTTACATCAGGTCTTCCATCGACAACTGGGGCAATTTCAGCCAGCGTAGGGGTTTCGTAAGCATTTAATGTTAATGCCCTGACTTTATTAATATCAATTTTTAATTGCGGTAAATAAACGTGATCAATTCTTAAAATATTAGGCCAGCTAATTTCAAATTGCTCTTTTTCTTTTGAAGGTTCAACTATTGTTTTAGGGAGTTGTGGTGGCGGAGGTGGTCCATCAATAGATTCATGCGGTAAAAATGTAAAAGGTACACCAAATATGTTTACATATTCCGGTTCAAACATACCATCTTTGTTAACCTCATAAGATGTCCTTCTTAATCCTCTGCCGACAACCTGTTCACAAAGTAACTGACTTGTAAAAGCTCTTAATCCCATTATGTGTGTTACGGTTTTTGCATCCCAACCTTCCGAGAGCATACCTACACTGATTACATTTCTGATCTGTTCACCCGGTTTTCCAATCTTCCCGACTGTATCAACTATCTGCCGCAATAACTCAGCCTGCTTTTGCTTCGATAATTTAACTGTCGGAACATCATCGTTATCTTCATCTTCTGTCTGAGTTTCGATTATTTCTTCTGCTTCTTCTTTAGCCTCAGCTTCGCTTAATACTTTTGAATCAATATGAAGTGTTTTATCAGGCTCACATAATTCTTCGATAAGAATGTTTTGTCTGTCAAATGTGAATTTAATTCTGGCTGCTGTAAAAGTAGTATTGGCTACGGTGATCATTACAGGTGGAACGACCTGCTTGCTCTCTTTCCATTTGTTGAATGTATCCTGCCAATCCTTTCCTAACAAATAATATGCATTCCGCACTAAATCGTGCAGAGGTTCGTGTTCAAGTGCTTTACGGCTGAGATCATCTCTTACATATTCGTAAATGTGATAAAGTTTGGATTTATAGGTTTTAACATCAGGAAGTGCATCGTCTCTAACAACGACTCTTGGGGTTTTAACCAAACCGGATTCAATAGCATCATTTAAACCGAAATCACTTACAATCCAGCCAAACAGAGCCTCGTCTGAACTTCTTTTACCGGTTGGAACAAATGGTGTTGCAGTAAAATCATAACTGAACAGAATTCCTCTTGCTCTGTTTATTCTGTCAAGTCCGCCAATCCACTTTGTAGCTTCCTCTATATCTTCCTTCTTTAATCCCTTTATTTTTGATTCTGCAGGAACTCTCCAGGCATGATGTGCTTCATCATTTATTACAATAATATTTTTTGCTTGTGCCATTTCTTCAAGAACTTCTCTTACATAAGCTTCATCGCTTTTAGCACCCCGCTTATCTACTGTTTTTTTCTTCGAAAGTTTTTCCTCTGTTTCCCAGTTAAGTGCGTGCCAGTTCTTAATAATCACTTTTCCTTTGCGTAGTTTTTCTATAAGTCCCGATGGAACAATATTAAACTCATCATAAAAATTATTCTCACCGAAAGGCTGCAAAACCTGCAGTCTGCTTTTTACAGTTAAACCTGGTGCAACCACAAAAATATTTTTTGAAAAGCGTGGATCTTG
This sequence comes from Bacteroidota bacterium, assembly GCA_022708025.1. Lineage (GTDB taxonomy): Bacteria > Bacteroidota > Ignavibacteria > Ignavibacteriales > Ignavibacteriaceae > IGN3. Next base: position 42,695 of record JAKIZM010000004.1, read on the forward strand.
CGAATAGGTTACTTTGTTTAACACCTGCCAGGCTATCAGCATTGCCATAACCACTGTTTTACCTGAACCTGTTGCCATCTTTGAACAGAGACGAATAAATTCTCCACCGTCATTTGGGATTTCTATTCCAACCTTTTCAGATTCAGGTGCTTCGTTTAACCAGATAAGAGTTTCAATTGCCTCAAGCTGACAAAAGAAAAATCTGTACTGTCTTGATTCGCTGTCATTCCAGTGTTCAAGCAGTCTTTTTGTAATACCGCTTACTCCGGGATAATCTGCTTCTTTCCATTTTTTAATTCGCGGACGAATAGTATTTACTAAACCAATTTCATTAAAAATCCCCGGGTCATCGAACGCTCTGGAAGTTTCTGAGGCGACAACATAACCGGCAGGTCTTCTTCCATCTGCAAGAGAAAATGATCTGGTTTCCCGGTCATACTTCCAGTAATGTGAAGGTTCAGAATAAGGAGAATTGATTATTAACTTGTCAATCTTGTTCATCTTCTCTGTTCATTAATTTATAAATTACCTAAAAATAGCCGAAAAAAGTAACTTATAGTAAGATATTTGCCTTTGTCAAATTTATACGTTAAGTTTGTATCAGCTCATCTGCCACGTGTAGAAAGAGTAAAGAATCCCGCGCAAGCGGGGTTCAGCTTTTTAAACTACTTTCGTACTCTCGTTGCAATTTTCTTTTTCTGTGATTCTCTGTAACTGTATATGCTGTCCACAATAATAAATAATTATTTCTCTCAGCGAGTATTATTAAGTATTCTGCATCTTCCATCCATAAACATAGCCTCGTTTCACCACTTCTTATATTATGCCAGACTTTAATTTTTTCATCCGGTACTTTTTCTATTACAGATTTTGGCCATCGGATTCTTTCACACCTTCTAATATCTGGTGTACGTGTCTCTTCATTTTCTCCTTCGCTGATTAAGTGCCAGAAAGTAGCTTCTTTATCATCTATTTGCGGATGTTTCTTAATTGCTATTTTAATACCTCGATAATTACATTGAGTATCAATAAAATCAGTTTTAAAAATCTCATATAAAATTGTTAAGTAATTATTCCAATCACCATTTGATTCTTCTAACAGAACCAAAGGAGGAAGCCAATTTGGTAATGGCATTATAAGTTCCTCCTGGGCTGCCATATCAGAATATTAAATTTATTTTCTTTTAAATATGTTGTAAGAGTTAAGCTGTAATTACTTCTTTTTTTTATTCTTTCAATTACCTTAAGCTTTCCTGTATTCGTATTAAGTCCCCTGTTAATGTATGAAACAGCACCTATTAACAAATCAGTTATCTGCAGCAATTCTATTTCGTGAGATCTTACAGTTTGAACAATTTCAATAATTTCTCTGTTAAAATCATATTTTTCGTTGCAAAGCACTTTGTGCAGCTTTTTAATTTTTTCAGAACTCCTCGTATCCTTTATATCAATAAATATTCTGTTTTTCGTGTGTGGATCAATTAATACTTTAAGCATACTGAAATACATTTTGTAATACCAGGTATCATGATCCTGTTCCAACTCCTTGTGTTTTAAAATAGTTTTATCCGGCACAACAAGAGCTCTGAAATGAAGATCATCATCATCAAAGAAGTAATCTACAAGCTCGAGATAAAATTCAACTTTTGATTCGGAAACTTTTGTCCATTTGATTTCAAAATCTTTCTTTAACTCGTGTTTAACTTTTATCTCTCTTATTCGTTCAAATATTTCATCTTTTTTGTCATACGGACACCACACTGCCCCCAGCACCATAACTTTTTGCTGATCATTTTCAAGATGGCAACTTTCATCACAGTATATGTTTATTGTTGGGGGCATTCTTAATCAACTCTCAAGTTTTGTTAACCAGGAATTAAAATGCTCACATTTCGTTCGTAAGTCGTCAATGTTAGTTTGAGATAATATTAACTGGCTATGAAATGTCTTTTGATATTCGGGAAATATACTTTTTAATCTTTTTGATGGTGCAGAATTTGGTTTCTCATTTATTTCTTCGGGAGAAGCAAATTCATTGTTTACCTCAGATACTTGCTGAATTTCTCTGTTCTTATTTACAAATGCAATTGGCAGCTTATCTTCACTTGCAAACACTAAAGCTTCAAATTCGTGTAACTGCAGGTAAGGCAAAAATTTTGTTTGGTTGATATCTGTACTAAACTGATTTTCCATAAATTCAATTCGCTGAAAGCAGGTTCCATCTGGTCTTGAATTATAACCTGGGAAATCTGAAGGCAGTGCATAATAATCAATCATTGTGGTAACAATGTCAGCAGAAGTATCATAAAACAACGGTCTTAAATCTTTTTTAACTTGTTCGTATGAATTAACTCCTCCTTTATGATCTGGTCCTCTAACTTCCCGTTTGGTTTTTATGATTGTAGGAATTAAAAAAATTTGTTTTGTGGACAAATATGGACCTAAAACTCTTTTAACAAATCCCTCTTCTGTTTGTCCTTCCACAAGAACCAAAACTTTTTTAGGCATTTATGGTCTGCCTCCAAGAACATTCTTTTCCCAGAGCTCACCTATTGCATATTCATTTAACCATTCTGTCAATGTACTTTTATCCAGCCTTTTAAAAAGAGATTCACCGTTGTTTCTATCAACTACGATAATATCTTCAGGCTCAAAGTAATTGAGAAACGTTACTGATTGTGTTGAGCAAATTACCTGTTTGTTATTTGCAGCAACAGATTTAATTAAAGAAGTGAGCAATTCTATAGCTGCTGGATGCAGACCCAATTCCGGTTCATCAATTATTATTGTGCCGGGCAAATTTGGTTGTAATAAAAGAGTTATCAAACAAATCATTCTAAGGGTACCGTCTGAAAGATGATTTGCATTGAAATATTCATCTGAACCTACATGTTTCCATTCAAGCCGTATTTTTTCTTTGTTTAATTCTAAAGGTTGCAGTTGAAACTTGTCAAAGAATGGAGCAACTAGTCTGATTGTATTTTCAATTCTTAAAAAGTAATCATTATGTTTTTCTTGTAATAAATAGAGAAATGCAGCAAGGTTTGAAGCATCCCTTCTTAAACTCCTGTTATCATTTATATCACCTTCCTGTTTCACTTTTGCTGTAGTACTTGTATCGTGAAAATGATAAACTCGCCAACGAGTCATTGAATTAAGGATATGATAAACAACACCTTCTTTTTGATCCATTTTATATTGTTTGATCAAATTTGTTTCGCGATTTCCATCAGAGATATCTCTTTTTGAAACTCCATCGTGTACGGGATTTTGATAAATTGTTTGTTCCAATGCGAAATAAAAATTATTATCATTGGTAGCAACTAATTCAAACTGATAAGCATTCCATCCAAAAGATAAAAAGCCCGAAAAAGATTCTGTAAACTTTCTTCCAAAGTACAGAAAACTATCGGCCCCACCGTTTTGGGTAACATAATTTTGAAGATTTTGAGATACAATGTTATTTAAAAGATTAAAAAATTGTATAAAATTAGATTTACCCGCACCGTTTGGACCAATCAAAACATTAATTCTTTTTAGAAGCAACTCTAATTCTTTGATTGATTTAAATCTATTAATATTTATTTGACTGACTATCATTTTTAATTAATAATTTTCTTTTTCAAAGTTAATTAAATTCTAATCCTATTTCACTGAGTACAATTACTTTTTGCCGGCCATTTTCAAGATGGCAGCTTTCATCACAATATATATTTATTGCTTGTGCCATCCCACAACTCCACAATTTTTAATGATTCAATTCCCCTGTCATCCACAATTTTTACTGCGATGCGTTTGTGTTCGCCTGCCTCGAAGGGAAGTGATATTGTTTCTCTGTATTGTTCGATCAACTCTTCGTCAATTTCTGCTTTCAGGTTTTTTGCAAGCCGCGTCCAGCCGTCCTTCTCTCCGGACATCGGAAAGAATACCTGTCTTGGAAAAAGACTTCTTCCGTCGTAGTCTGTATCCAACAGCCACATTGCGATTTTATCTTTCCCGCCTGACTCAATGTTGCCCGTCTTTGTATTGTAATAATCAAAGCCGAGAACTTCAACAGTATAAAGTGTTACTTCTCCTTCGTATTTTTTCTTTGCTTTTGATGTACCCGAAGAAGGGACTTTTTCTTTTGTCTTTTTAACTACTACATCCGGTGAACCGATAAGCCAGAAACTTTCATTGCTGCTTCGTTTCTTTTTCAGGTCGTCAGTTAGCAGATCAGAGTTCATCTGAACTTTAAGTAAGGTTACTCCGGGCCATTTTGTTTCATCAATATCCTTTGCAGCTTCGGGATCAAATTGAAAAGCGGCAAATACTATCATCTTTGGTTTCGGTACGAGTGTCTGTGCTTCTTCTATTGCAAGTGCAACCTGTCTCTGTTCAAGTGGTGAATGTTCAGGTCCGAATGAGATTACTGTCCGCAGTGTTTCTAAAGTCCCTCCTTTGGAGGGATTTAGGGAGGCTGTTTCTGCATCTGCGTGAAGCCATTTTGTTCCTGAAAAAGGCTCAACTCTTGTAAAGGCAATCTGCTGTTTGCTTTTTCCCCTTATTCCGGTGCGGAAGAGTTCTTCCCTCCATTCAGCCTGTCTTAAAGTTTCACCTGATCTTACAATTGAATTATCCGCTCCTACTTCCTGACCGAAACCGGCTTCCACTTCGTCAATAGAACGGACAGCAAGAGATGGGACTGCTTCTACTGTAAACGGTCCTGTTACCCTGTGTTTTGATCTGTCAATAAACGGTTTATCATAAAGTGTTTCTGTTGCAGGCGGCTCGTTGTTTGCAATTGAACCAAGGGTAATATGAGGAACCGTTTCATATTTAAATCCGCTGCCAACACCTTCTGCAGGATGTGCGAGCTCATAGTAATCGAAAAGTGAAGTCATTAGTCTTTGTTTAGCAAGAGTAATTGCAACACGCGAAGTATCGCAGGTAATCCATCTTCTTCCCCATAGTTCTGCAACATAAGCAGTTGTGCCACTTCCACAGGTAGGGTCAAAAACAAGATCACCTGGATCAGTCGTCAATAGAGTACATCTTTGAATAACTGTATCCAAAGTCTGAACGATATATGCAATATCTTTTGGGCCTGACATATCCGCCCATAAAGATGTTAATGGTGTTACTGGATAATCCTGATGATATAGTTTATAATAAAGATTTTCACCAGCAGCAAAAATTCTTTTCTCCTTTATTAACTTTCTCATCCCGTCTTCGGGTGTAACCCAACAACCATTTTTGGGTGGGTAATATGTTTTACCATTAAAACTAATTGCATAATCCATACTTGCAGAATAACCCGAAGGCCTTGGAAGGACAGCTCTAAATATTTTAGCACCATCTGGAAGCAATTTGTGATTATGATGCTCATCATCATTTAACTTTCTAATTTCACCACTAGGTAATTCAACCCAAGTCCAATTTGGTAGTCCTTGAATATCCTGATACTGAAACAGTTTTCTATACTTTAATTGAGATAAATTCTTTGAATAAAATAAGATATAATCATTCATTCTCTCCAAATACTTTGCCCCAAATGGCATCGTTTTTTTCCTGAACGGTATTATGGCAACAAAGTTTTTTGGTTCAAAAATCTCATCCATAAGTTCTTTGACATGATGAACATTCTCATCGCTAATTTGCACAAAGCAACTTCCGCTTTCGTGGAGTAATTCTCTTGCAAGCAACAACCTGTCGCGCAAATAAGTTAAATAAGAGTGTATGCCAAGCTCCCAGGTATCACGGAAAGCTTTTATAGTTTCCGGTTCAGCGGTCAGGTCTTCATCTTTTCCGTCTTTAACATCTCGTTTATTTACAAACGGCTGAAAGTTGCTTCCGTATTTAATTCCGTACGGCGGGTCAATGTAAATCATCTGCACCTGTCCGGCTAAACCTTCCTTTTCAATCAATGAGTTCATTACAAGCAGGCTGTCTCCAGAAATAAGACGATTGCTCCAGTTATGTCTGTGTTTATAAAACTCAACTGCTTCTCTTAACGGAGGATTTTCTTCCTGTGAGGTAAACAAAGACATCTGCTCATAGTTGCTGCCATTCTTTTTTCTAACCCCTTCAATAATAGAACGGGGATCAATTCTCTCGTGAACGTGCAGCGAAACGGTATCAACATCAAATGAAAGACGCTCAGCTTTGCCAGCCCACTGCAACTGCGGATCTAAGTGAGGATCGTACTGATATGTTTTCTTTCCTGAGTCTTTATCTGTATCAGGTGTAACCAAACCAACAGGCGGATTGTTTGAGCGGTCTTTATCTTTGTGTTCGTACTGCTCGATTGGTTTTTTGTTGACGGAAGTTTTGGTTTTCTTTTTACCTTTTGCCATTAGCAAAACCTTTTAGAGTTTAATTGATTTATTCTGCCCACCAACTCTGTATTTGGTAAGAATTTTTTGCTGGACTTGTTCATTCTGTCAGCAACTTTCAAATCATTAAGTGTAAAATAAATAATACTCTTAAATAAGTGAAGTTTTTTTGTGATGAATATTTAATTTTAAAATTTAAGGAGAACAAGAATTACTGACTTTTGTTTAAGTCTTTTTATAAAACTCATAAAAAGATTTTCGAAGTGTTAAAGATAAGGATTTTAGAGCCAACTGCCGGATTCGAACCGGCGACCTAATCATTACGAATGATTTGCTCTACCAGCTGAGCTAAGTTGGCATATTTCTACAAAGAACAAGGCGAAGAATAAATCTTCGCCTGCAATCATAATTTAAATACTATCTTGCTCTTTTCTTATGTCTGTTCTTGCGTAGTCTTTTTTTCCTTTTGTGTGTTGACATTTTATGGCGTTTTCTTTTTTTACCACAAGGCATATTTTTCTTCTCCTTTTAAGATATTTATCAATGATTTTTCAATAACTGTTCTGCTTTTTGCCCGATCTCATTTGTCGGATTGAGATCATAAGCTTTTTGCAACCACTCTTTTGATTTTGCAAGATTACCAGCAGATAAATTTACAACTCCTAAATTTAAATGCGCTATCTGATGGTTGGGCACATATTTTAATGCAGTTTCCATTTCCTTAATTGCATTGGGATAATCTCTTAAGTTAAAATAACAAACTCCCATATCTACTCTTGCATCTGCATCAGCCGGATTTTTTTCAAGATATGTTTTATAGTTCTGAATTGCAGCCTCAAACAAACCTGAATCATTCTTTAAATGTGCAAGTTCAAGAAGACTTTGTTGGTCTTCAGGATTTTGTTTTACTTTTTCTTCAAGTTCATTTATCGTCTGTAAACTATTCAGATTCACACCAGAATTTGTTTCTGACTGTTGCTCATTCTGATTTACAGAATTTACAACTCTGCTTGAAGAACTCAGCATTCCTGAGGATAAAAGTATTATTACAATTGCAGCAATACCACCAGCTAAAATGCCATAAATAATTATGGGGTTTAATGTTTTACCATCCGCATCAGAAATATTTTGTTTAGTAACAGATACAGATTTGGAATTTTTGTTATTACTTATTTTAGCTCCACACTCAGGACAAAACTTATGATGTGCTTCTAATTTACTTCCGCACTGATTACAAAACTTAGCCATCAAACCTATCTCTTCAATTTTCCGGCAAGACCGGCTTTAACAATTTCTTTAAACTCTTTGGAAAACTTAAAAGTTGGAACAAAATGCTCGTCAACAAAAACCTTTTCACCGGTTTTTGGATTTCTGGCAGTTCGTGCATTTTTCTTTTTTACTTTATAGCTACCAAAGCCACGAATTTCAATTCCCTTCCCCTGTTTCAATGCCTCAATCACAGTTGTAAAGAATCCTTCAATAATTGCCTCAGTTTCAAGCTTGGTAAGCCCTGTACCGGCGGCAACTTTATCTACAATATCAGCTTTTGTCATTTCAAACCTATTTTTCTGACAGTAAATTTTTTGGAGGCAAAAAATATTAAAGATTTGGGCTAAATCCAACTTAAATGCTTATTTTATAATATATTAGAAAGTGCATCATTTTTGCTTTTACCAAATATTTTTTCTCACATTGAAAGAATATTTAATTCAGATCTTTGTTATTTTTGAGGAAAATGAAATAAAAGTCTGCTAATTATGGCAAGATGATTGTTAGTATTGTTGCCTGATAGGAAATAAAAATGCAATTAATCGATATCATTCAGCTTATATTTCTGGGGTTCATATTTATAAGCCTGATAATTATTATTACTACATATTTTGCTTACAGAAAACGGAAGCAATCTGTCCGGAATCAGAAAAATAAATCTGCAGAAAAAATAATTAAACCTGAACCTGATTCTGTATCTAATCAAAAAACGACAGAAGAAAAAGATGCTCTCAAAACAGTTAGCATATTAACCCAAACTCCCGCTATTACTAAAAAGAAAAAAAATAAGTTTGAAGTATTTAAACCTGCAAGTGATGGTGGTTCAATTAAGAAATCCAAAACTCCTGATACAAAACAACCTCCCAAAACAAAATTATAACTAATCAAATTGACATACTTCTCAGGTCGTGTAAATCACAGCTCTGACTTCTAACCTCATTCAAAAAATTATTCTTTAGTATATTTGAATCGAAATTAAATATAATTAAAAGGAATAAAGATGGAAGTAAAATTTAAAATTGATGGTATGAACTGCAACCATTGTGTAATGGCTGTAAAGAAAGAAATTCAAAAACTTGATGTCGATAGCCTTGATGTAAAAATTGGTGAAGCTACTGTTAAGTTTGATGAAAAGAAAGTAAGTGAATCTCAGATTAAGGATGCTATAGCTGAAGCTGGTTATGCAGTAATTCAATAATTAAAAATGATTGAAACGAAAAAAATATCACTTCCTGTTGAAGGGATGACCTGTGCAAGCTGTGTTGCAAGGGTTGAGAAAACTGTTGCCAAAGTTGAAGGGATAAAAAATGTTAGTGTAAATCTGGCTACAGAAAAAGTTTCCTTCGATTATGATCCAAAGTTGGTTGATCTTAAAGATGTTGCTGCCAGAATTGAAGATGCCGGTTATAAACTTGATCTTATAGATACAACAAAGGAAGAAACTTCAGATACTGAGTTAAAAACATCAAACTCTGACTATCAGCAGGAATTAAAAAAGGATCTTATTTTTTCAATCATAATGACGATTCCTATTGTAATTATTAATATGGGGATTATGTGGGAAAATTTTTTCCTGAATAATCATTTTACTGCTGAACAGATTAACAAAATCCTTCTCATTCTTACAACGCCGGTTATATTTATTTCAGGTAAAAGATTTTTTTCGATATTCTTGAAAAATCTAAAACACTTTACTGCCGATATGAATTCACTTGTGGCAGTTGGAACAGGTTCTGCATACATATATAGTATGCTTATAACTTTGTTTCCGGAACTTTTTTCTCATCATCAAAATGTCAGTCATGTTTACTTTGATACAACCGTTGTAATAATAACATTGATATTGCTGGGCAGATATCTTGAAGCAAGAGCAAAATCTAAAACAGGCACCGCGATTAAAAAGCTGATGGAGTTACAGCCAAAAACAGCGCTTGTAAAAGAGAATAATCTTGAAATAGAGAAGCCTTTAAGTGAATTGAAAATTGGTGATATAATAATTATTAAACCGGGCGCAAAAATTCCTTCTGATGGTTTAATTATTTCCGGAACATCTGCAATTGATGAATCAATGATAACCGGTGAGAGTTTACCGGTTGAAAAAATAATTGGTTCAAAAGTTATCGGCGGCACCATAAACACCAACGGATATTTTGAATTTGAAATTACCGATATCGGTAAAGATTCAGTGCTTGGTCATATTATTAAACTTGTTGAAGATGCACAGGGTTCAAAAGCACCAATACAAAATATTGCCGATAAAGTTGCTGCGGTGTTTGTTCCAAGCGTGATATTAATAGCAATTGTAACCTTTATTTACTGGCTGATTTTTGCTCAAGCTGATTTGAGTATTGCATTAATAAACTTTGTTGCTGTTCTAATAATCGCCTGTCCCTGTGCACTTGGTTTAGCAACTCCAACTGCTTTAATAGTAGCAATGGGCAAAGCAGCCCAAAATGGAATTTTATTCAAAGACGGTGAAAGCCTTGAAGAACTTCACAGAGCAGATACAATTGTGTTTGATAAAACCGGAACTTTAACCGAAGGAAAGCTTTCAATAAAAGATATTTTCTTTGATAGCATTTCTGAAAAAGAATTCCTTTCATTTTTGGCATCACTGGAAAAAAGATCCGATCATCCGCTTGCAAAAGCAGTTATAGATTATGCTTCTGATAAAGATGTTAATTATTATGAAACTGAAGGGTTTGAAAATAGATCAGGTAAAGGATTGATGGCTAAAATTAATGGCAAGCTTGTTATTGCGGGCAATAGCCAATTGATGCAGGAAAATAAAATCCCGCTTGAACGATTCTCAAAAGAATTATCAAACGAAAGCATTAAAAATACTTCAATAATCTTTTTAGCCGTTGAAAAGGAATTAAAAGGATTCGTTACAGTTGTTGATTCAATCAAACCAACATCAAAAGAAGTAATTGATGGCTTGAAAAAGATAAATGTAACACCTGTTCTTTCTTCCGGCGATAATGAAAGCACAACAAAAAAGATTGCCGGGTTGGCTGGAATTGAAAAATATTTTGCTGAAGTTACACCTGAAAACAAATTAGTTAAGATTAAAGAATTGCAATCTGAAAATAAAAAAGTAGTTATGGTCGGCGATGGTATTAACGATGCGCCTGCTTTGGCACAAAGTGATATCGGAATTGCAATTGGCACCGGAACTGATGTTGCAATTGAAAGTGCAGGAGTTGTTTTATTAAGCGGCGATCTTAAAGGCGTTTTGAAAGCAATAAGACTTTCAAACAAAACTATTAGCGTAATTAAGCAAAATCTTTTCTGGGCTTTTATTTATAATGTAATCGGTATTCCGCTTGCAGCCTTAGGAATGCTTAATCCAATGTTTGCTGCATTGGCAATGTCTTTAAGCTCAGTTTCTGTTATAAGTAATTCACTTAGACTTAAGAGCAGTAAAATTTAATACCGGAAGAGATATTTAAAAATAATTCAAACTTTTCTCCCCCGGTATTTTAAATAATTACATTCGAGGCAGTCTTTCCAGATATGAACTGTTACTTAACACTGCAAATGTTTCTGTTTTTCTTAGTTCATCCAGATTAAGACAATTCATATAACTCATAGAACTTTTTAGTCCGTCAGAAATTCCATCAATCACATTTTTAACTGCACCTTTATATGCAACCATTGTTTCTTCACCTTCAATAAACTCGTTTCTCATTTTTACGCCAAAAGATGCGGAGCCGCGATATTTCTTCCAGAGCTGACCATTATATTTTATTACTTCGCCCGGAGTTTCTCTGGTTCCCGAAAGCATTCTTCCAAGCATTACAATATCTGCACCGAGTGCAATTGCTTTAGCAACATCGCCCGGACTTTTTACTCCGCCATCGGCAATAATTTTAATCTTCAGTTTTTTCTGAGCTCTTGAAAAAACAATATCCAGCAATGATGAAACCTGCCCGATTCCGATTCCTGTTTGAATAGATGTTGTGCAAACACTTCCGCTGCCAATACCAACTCTTACAGCATCAGCGCCTGCATTTTCCAATTGATGCAAACTGTCTCCGTGAGCAATATTTCCCACTATGACTTTTACATCAAATTTCTTTTTAATCAATTCTGTTTTTTTAAGCACTTCTTTATTATTAGCATTAGCTGTATCAATACAAAAGATATATTTCTTCTCAGCAATTTTTTCTATTGTTTTCAAATCAGTATTAAGTGCAATCGAAACAGCTTTAATACCTTTTCCATTTCTTGCGTTCAATACAGCATCTAATGATGAATCAAATCTGTTTATAATACCAAGACTTCCAAGCCTTGATAATTCTTTTGCCATTTCAATTCCTGTTACTGAATCCATTGGACTGGAAATCACTGGAACAGTAAGCCTGAGTCCAAGAAAATTACAATTAGTAGAAGCTTCTGTTCGTGATTTTATTCTTGAAACTTGTGTGGGTATAAGGCTAATATCATCATAAGTTAGCGATTGGCTATAAGAGTTCAGTTCAGTTTTTGTGTAGACTTTCATTGTTTTCCCAAATTAGTTTAGATTAAATTTTCTATTTCGTCAATTATCTGATTCATTTTTTTTGTAACTGCTAAAATCGGTTCCGGTGAGTTCATATCAACACCTGCATTTTTTAATATGTCTATCGGATAGTCTGAACTGCCTGCTTTCAGAAAATCCAAATATTTTTTAACTGCTGTTTTACCTTCGGATTTTACTTTTTCTGCTAAAGCTTCAGAAGCTGCAAATCCTGTTGCATACTGATAAACATAAAAATTATAATAAAAATGCGGAACTCTCGCCCAGGTATAAGATTCTTCTTCATCAACAACCATTTCATCTCCCCAATATTTCTGATAAATATCCCGATAAAGTTTGCAAAGAGTATCAGGTGTTAAGACTTCTCCGTTTTCAACTTTGGAATGAGTCAGCATTTCAAACTCTGCAAACATAACCTGTCTATAAACAGTTGCTGAAATATTGTTAAGATACTTTTCAAGCAAGAATAGTTTTTCGTCTTTTGTTTCAGAAATATTTATTAGATGATCTAGTAAAAGATTTTCATTAAATGTTGAAGCAACTTCTGCAAGAAAGATAGAATAGTTTGCATAATGATAAGGCTGAGTTAAACCAGTATAATATGAATGCATATTGTGTCCCATTTCGTGAGCAAGAGTAAAGACATCATTTAATAAGTCAGCCCAGTTTAACAGCACATAAGGATGAACTCCAAAAGTTGTTCCCGATGAATATGCTCCGCTTCTTTTTGCTTTTGTTTCATAAACATCAATCCAGCGGTTATTAAATGCTTTGTTTAAAGAGTCCAGATAATCATTTCCCATTATTTTTAATGAATCCAGAACCAGCTTAACAGCCTGATCATACGGATATTTTTTTTCTAATTTCGGATCAAAAACAGTTACATAAACATCATAAGGATGAAGCTCATCAAGCTTTAATAATTTTTTCTTGAGTGAAGCCCAGCGATACATTGGTTCCATATTTTCGTTGACAGTTTTTACAAGATTATCATATACCGAAAGCGGAATATTATTTTTGAATAGAGCTGACTCTCTTGCTGACTGAAATTTTCTCGTTCGTGCATAAAAAATATTTGTTTTAATGTTTCCATTAAATAATGCACTTAAGGAATTTGCACTATCCATATAAACAGACAAATAAGCCTTAAATGCATTTTCACGATAAGTTCTGTCTTTTGAATATAGTGCTGCATAATACCGAGAATGAGAAATCTCAATCGAATTTCCATCTTCATCAATTACATGTGGAAACTTTAAATCTGCATTTGTAAATAAAGAATAAGTATTATATGGTATCTGTGTTATTTCTTCCGCCATTGCAAGAAGTTCTTCCTGCTTTTTATCTAAAGTATGTTTTCTGAATCTTAACAAATCATTGAACAAATGTTTATAAATCTTAAACTCAGCAATATTATTCAGCATTTCAGTAATCCGGGTTTCATCAATTTTTAATATTTCCGGTTTTATAAATGAACTTGCAGCAAGTATCTGAGCATTAAGACTTTTTACTCGTCCATCCATTCCCTGATATTTCGTATCACGCATATCGCTGTCTTTCGCAAGCATAGAATAGAGATATAAACGCTCCAGCTTAATACCTATCTCTTCATTAAATTTTAAACAAGCTAAAAGATCAGATGAATTTTCAAGTCGTCCCTCAAAAGTTTTGTATCTGACAATATTATCGCTTACCCATTTAAAATCTTTTTCCCAATGAAGATCATCCGGATAAATATCGGTAAGATCCCACTTAAATTTTTCATCTATTTGATCACGGGTTGGAATTTCGATAATTAAATTCTCTGAAGCATAATACTTATTTATTGTTTGGCTTTTCATAAATACCCCAAATGTGGAAATGAATATTTTTATTATTTATATAAATTTATTGTGCATCATTTAGTTAAAATCATTTTTCTGGAAGTTACCTGACCGGCAATTCTTAACTCATAAAAATATACACCCGATGCTAAACCATTTGTGGAATTAAACACTACTTCGTGCATGCCCGCAGGTTTAATTTCACTGACCAATGTTTTTATTTCATTACCAAGAATATCAAAGACTTTTAACGTAACATATTCAGAGTTTATCAATGAATATTTAATAGTTGTTGATGGGTTAAACGGATTCGGATAATTCTGATATAACTCAAACATCATTGGTTGAACAGGTATTTCATCAACAGAATTTATCTGATCTTTGATATTGGTTTCTAATCCTGGTATTGTAAAAGCCGGACCATTAAGCCAGGTTAAATTTATATGGGTTGATGGAATATAACTTTTTACTTTCCAATTTGATGGTGCCAGCCAGATAGTTTCTTCGATACCAAATAATTTAATTACTATCGGTATAAGCTGTGTATAACTTAGTCGTCTTTCAAGTAAGAACTTTTTACAGGTAAATCTTCCGAGTTCGGTATCTATTGTTTCATCACTTAACCGTTTACCAATTAATTGAAACCTGATCGGAAAATTAATTGAATTAATAGTTATGAGAGTATCTTTACTGAAGATTGTGTATTCCTGATTTACAGAGCTTGAAAATCTATAGTAAGAATACCAACCTTTTAATGAATTAAAAAAACTAAAGAAGTTTAATCCTAATGTTGAATCCAGATTACTAAGCAGCCCGGACAAAAAGAATGGATTAAAATATTCATATCCATTTGCACCGCTGAAACTATAGAAAAGCGAGTCCATAAACGGCTGCAAATTTATTGTGTTCAATACTCCGGTTTTGGTCAGGACTATTTTTGCATCCCTTCCATTAAAAGGTGATTCAACAAAAAAAGAATCAATACCATAAAATTTTAATGAGTCAACACGATTGTTCAATGAATCAAGTGGTATCAATTCATAATTCCATTTATATCCTGTTTGAGCAGGAAAATAATCTGATGCTGTCTGTCCGATTGTAAAAGTAAGATTGCCGGAAAGAAATAAAATAAAAAACAGTTTTTTCATTATTAATATCCTATTTTTAGCAGTGGCAAATATAAAGAAAAGTAGCTTTTTTATGCATAAATATTTTTATAATAAATGGTCTGATACATATCCCAAACATTCAGATTATAAATCAAGGATCATTCATTGTAATACGAAAGTGAGAATTTCATCTTACCGGAAAAATTTTTGAAACTTATTTCAACCCTGCCTGGAATACCATTGGTCATTTTCCTAAATTCATTCTTCACTTCAGATTCAGCAGAAAAATTATACAATAAAATACCTTGTTTATCCTTGATCTTAAAGTATATGGATCCATCGTTAAATTCACTAACTGTAAGCAAGGTTCTGGTTGAGTTTAAATTAAAATTTGTTATTGCAGAAATATCAGAGGTTAAATCTTCAGCGTGAATAATCAAACTATAATAGTTTGCTCTGTTATCCTGAATCGGTTCATTAATATTACCGGTATCGTTTCCGGGAGCCAGAATTTCTTCACGGCAATTAGTCAAAAGAATTAGATACAAAATCTGAATCAGTAGTAATATGAATCTATGCATTTACAACTTTCAGAAATAATAAATCTTGTTTTGAGCTTAAGCTATTCTATTAAAATTAAAATTGCAACATATTTAAACAGCTATTAACCAAACTGCGATAAATACACTATTTAAGGAAACGGATATTTTTAATCTTTCTATATAAATATCAACATATTTATATTTGTTATTACAAGCTACAATTAAATTATGAATCCAAAATACGAAGCAATTATCGGGTTAGAAGTTCATGCTCAGCTTTTAACAGATACAAAAATATTTTGCGGCTGCTCCACAAAATTTGGTAACGAGCCGAACAGCAACACTTGTCCGGTATGTCTTGGTCATCCGGGTGTTTTACCAGTTTTAAATAAAAAAGTTGTTGAGTTTACAGTTTTAATGGGACTTGCTACTAACTGCACAATTAACAGGCATTCAATTTTTGCACGGAAAAATTATTTCTATCCTGATCTTCCCAAAGGATACCAAATCTCGCAATATGAAGAACCAACTTGTGAAAACGGATTTGTTGAAATACATCCAAAAAATTCTGAATCTAAAAAAATCGGAATAACAAGAATTCACATGGAAGAAGATGCGGGTAAATCTATTCACGATCAGAATACTTCAACATTAATTGATGTAAACAGATGCGGAGTTCCGTTAATTGAAATTGTAAGTGAACCTGATATCAGAACTCCGGAAGAAGCTTATTTATATCTAACAAAGATTAAACAATTAGTTCAGTATCTTGATATTTGTGATGGAAATATGGAAGAGGGTTCGCTTAGATGTGATGCAAATATTTCTGTTCGTTTAAAAGGTGATGATAAATTCGGAGTTAAAACAGAAATAAAAAATATGAACTCCTTTAGAAATGTAGAACGGGCTATTGAATATGAAGTTAACAGACAAATAGAATTAATAGAAGATGGTGAAAAAATTATACAGCAGACATTGCTTTGGGATGCTGATGCAAATGAAGCTTATCCAATGAGAAGCAAAGAAGAAGCACACGATTACAGATATTTTCCTGACCCTGATTTACTGCCTGTTGAAGTTAATGATAAATGGTTAAAAGAACTTAAGTCATCACTCATTGAATTACCCGATGAAAAGCTTAATCGTTTTATTAAGAATTTTGAATTACCGTTATATGATTCAGAAATAATTACGAACAGCAGAGAGTTCGCTGACTATTATGAAAGAATTATCGCAGTAACAAATGAATACAAACTAGCAAGCAATTGGCTTATTGGAGATGTTCTTTCAGTTTTGAACGATAAAAAACTGAGTATTACAGAATTTTCAATTTTACCGGAGAATCTGGGAAAACTAATAAATCTCATAAAAGAAGGAACAATCAGCAGCAAAATTGCCAAAGAGGTTTTTGCTGAAATGCTTAATAATAATTCTGATCCTGAAACAATCGTAAAAGAAAAAAACCTTGTGCAAATTTCCAATCCTGAGGAATTATTATTGATTATTAAACAGATAACAGAAAAAAATCCTGAACAAGTATCAGATTATAAATCAGGGAAAGAAAAAGTATTTGGATTTTTTGTAGGACAGATAATGAAAGAAACAAAAGGTAAGGCAAATCCAAAACTTGTAAATGAACTATTGAAACAAATATTATCCAATTAAAATTGTATTTTTGAAATCAGGATTGTGTTTTAATTTTAAGCACACAGCATTTAATTTACTTTTGAATAATCTTTTTAGGAGAATAAATTGTCTTTTTTAGAAAAATTGAAGAAACTGTTCAGAAAAAAAGAAAGACCAAAACCCACTACCCTTTCAGGAAAAATTGCAGAGTTTTTTCGCCAACTTGCTTTTGCCGGTATTGCTGCATTATTTATTATAACATTTATAATTCAAAATACCAGAATACCAACCGGCTCAATGGAAGATACTATTCTTGTTGGTGATTTTGTTCTTGTTAATAAATTTATTTACGGATCAAGCTCACCACAATATATCTGGTTTACTGAGATTAAATTACCTTATTTTACATTGCCTGCGCTTAGAGAGCCGCAGCAGAAAGATATAGTTGTATTTGAGTATCCGGGAGACCGCGATCAGCTTGAACCAACTCAGAAAAATGTTAACTATGTTAAAAGATGTATTGGAACGCCGGGCGATACTGTTGAAATAAAAGACAAAGTTGTTTTTGTAAATGGTAAAGAATTCTGGAGACCGCCTTATATAAAATATTATCGGGGACAGTATGGTAATTATCTTAAACCAATTCCAAAAGGTTTTGCTGAACCCAGAATTTTTCCTAAAGGAATGCCCTGGAACGAAGATAATTATGGACCTTTAGTTGTACCTAAAAAAGGAATGACTATTCCATTGAATATTTATAATGTTGAACAATGGCGAACAACAATAGACAGAGAGTATGGAAAAAGAGTTGTGGAGATTAAGGGAAATTCTGTTGTAATTGATAATGTTCCGGTTTCCTCTTATACATTCAAGAAAGATTATTATTTTATGATGGGTGATAACAGAGATGATAGTTTGGATAGCAGATTCTGGGGATTTGTTACACGAGATGCGGTAGTAGGCGAAGCTTTTATTACTCTTTTTTCATGGGATAGAGATATTCCGTTTTCACAACCAATAAAATTACTTGGTTCGATAAGACCGGATAGAATTCTAAAACTGCTGCATTAAAAAAGGAAAATATTTAATAAAATAAATCCTGCTACTTTTTTAAGAGCAGGATTTTTTATTTTAAAATTGTCATATAAAAAAGGCGATCCGAAGATCGCCTTGATAATTAAATTCCAATATTATCTCATTAATATCATTTTTCTTGTTTCCTTAAAATTTCCGGCATTAAGAGAGTAAATGTAAACTCCGCTTGGCAGATTGCTTGCATCAAAAGTAACTTCGTATTGTCCGGCTTCCATCTGATTATTAACCAATGTTGCAATTTCTTTTCCTATAACATCATAAACCTTTAATGTTGTAAATTCATTTGAAGCAAGATTGAATTTTATTTTAGTATTTGGATTAAACGGATTGGGATAATTCTGCTCCAGTGAAAATGTTTGTGGCTGTATCTCTTCTTCGACACCAACAACTACTGAGTTGATAGTTTTTAAAATCCAATTATCAGGATCAACTGTTATTGATATTGGTTCACTTGCAACTGTTACATTAAAGTTTTGGACCTGTGCATTATTAAAAACAGTAATTATTGTATCGCCGGATAAAAAATTCACTTTTATCTGTATTGGCATTGTAAAGAATGAAGGATTAGAGTTTGTATTTTGTGTAATCTTCAACGCAAGATCAAATCGATTTCCGCCTAAACTATTTTTACTCCAGACAACTGAATACTTTGGATAATTTTCACCATATATCCATTCCTGGAAGAAGTAATTTAGGTCCATTCCTGCAACATTTTCTGCAACTGCCTGAAAATCTTCTGTTGTTGCATTACCATAAGCAACGCTCGGATCATAAGTATAAGTTCTTAATATGTCAAAAAATGTTGAATCACCAACAATACCTCTTAACATATGTAGCACTACACAGCCTTTTGAATAAGTTCTGTATGAATCAAAAATTTCCCATTCAGAAGAAATGTCTTGTACATAAATAGTTCCGACTGCATATTTTGCATAATTCATTTCATTATTTATATAATTATTATATGCACCTTTTCCATTCCAGGCTTCGTAAACAAGTCCTTCACCCATTGTTGCAAAGCCTTCATTAAGCCATATATGATGCCAATCTTTACAAGTAATATTATCACCATACCACATATGTGCTAATTCATGCGCAATCAGTCCATCACCAAATCCTACCATTGAGGAAATCGTCTGATGTTCCATTCCTCCGCCCCAGCCAAATTGTGCGTGTCCGTATTTTTCATTAATAAATGGATACTCACCAAATCTTTCAGCAAATATTTCAATCATTCCCGGAGTTTTATTTAACTGCGGAATATTTGAGTTTAAGCTCGATGGATATAAATAATGAGTTACCGGCATTGAATCATTTGGACTGTAATGATAATAGTTTGTATAAAGCGCATAATTAGTTATTGCTAACGATACTAAATAAGGAGCAATCGGATAACTGACTTTCCATTTATAAGTATGAGTTCCGTTTCCATTATTTACAACTTCCATCAAATTACCGTTTGAAACCGGAGTTAAAGATGTGCTTACTGTCAGCCAGATATCAGCCGAATCAGCCTTATCTCCCGGTGTATCTTTAACAGGCCACCAATCTTTTGCTCCGTATGGTTCACTTAAAGACCAGATTAATGGATTACCGCTTTGCGAACTAAACATAAAACTACCAAAACCACCTGAAGCCGGAGTTCCGTGATAATAAACTACCGTTGTAAATTCATCATCAGTATTTAATGTTGTACCTGTCTGGATATTAACCGTGTTCACTCCTCTTGAAAAAGTAACATTATTTCCATTAAAGAAAACAGAATCCACAATCATTGAACTGATAAAATCGTAATATATTTCTGTTACACCGGATTGAACTGCTTTTGCGTTACAGGTTATATTTCCGGAAATCGTTTTTGCTGTATGATTTATTGTAAGATCAAGCTTATAATATTTTACATCATACTTGGGATCACCAGGATAATTTATCTCTGTTAATTTTTTTAAACGGTTGAATTGTGCTGTCTTGCCTAGAATACAACTTTCTTTACCACTTTGTGAAAAAGTAAATGGTGTCACTAACATCATAAGAACAGCAATTAAATTTTTCATAATAGCTCCTGAATATTTTTTTTATCATTTATTAAAATAATCAGATATGATTATAAATCAATAATTTTTTTTAATTCGCTTCCTGAATTCTGCAGATGGATATGAAGTCACAATATTTGCAGGCTTTACTTTCTCTGTTTTCCAAGGTTGAGAGATTGAACATCCCTTTCGATATTTTATCAACATATTGCGGAATTACTTCGTTACATATTTTTATTAATTCTTCGTTTGATTTGATAAGATCTTCTTCATCGGGTTTTCGTTTATCGCTGATGTGAATAAGCTTCTCGCCAAATTCATCTTTTTTTAGTTTTAAGGAATAAATAACTGCTTCAGCAGGAATCAGTTCTTTATTCAGTTGTGCATTGATTAAAGTTCTTGAGGCAAAAAGATATATCGGTAACTGAAGAGATATACCTGATTCAAGGTCTTGTTTTGAAGGTTTTCTGCCGCTGAGTTTATAGTCAATCACTTTATACTTTTGATTCTCTGCATCAATATCAATTCTATCAATTTTACCTCTTAATTTTATTCCTTTAACATCAACTTCAAATTCAGGTTTTAATTTATTAAAACTGCCGAAAGCAATTTCAAAATACTGTGGTAAAAAATTCCCTTTGTTATCTCGTTCAGTTTCTAAAAATCTGTAGAGTATCGAATTCTTTTTGTTACCTGTGATTCCGAATATTTTTTCTCTTTCAAAAAATGCAGGTGTTGATTGCAGATTTAATCTATCAATCTTTTTCGCCGCAATATCAAAAATAATTCTTTCAGCTTTTGCGAAAGTTTTATCATCACAGTCTTTAAGCAGAATATTTTTCTCTTTAATCGCTTTATAGAATTCATACAGGATTGAATGAATCAGGCTGCCAAGTTCAAAAGCTTCTATTTCTTCACTTGGTTCTTCAATGGTTTCAAGTAAAAGGATCCGTTTAAGAAAATACTGAAACGGACATTTTGCATATTCTTCTAACTGAGAAGCTGAATATTGTTTTTCTTTTTGTTCAAGAAGTCTTCCCTTTTCTTCATCAATTAATGATTTTCCTATAAATCCGGTATATTCACTTTCACCAAACGGATCTTCGGTTCTAATTTTATCAATTTCCCTGTTTTGTTTGAGTTGCTCAAGGTTAATACCTGAATCTGCTAAAACATTTTCTTTATCTTTCTTCAGCAATTCCGAAGCTTGCAACAATAATTCTGTTTTGCTGTAAATCAATGATCTATAATCGTCTGTATTTTTTTCAACCGGAGTAATAATCTTTGAAAAGTCGTTTATGAATGAAGATGGCGTAAACTCTTTTCGTTCGCTGATTTTAGCATAGCTTAAATATATTTTTTTCTTTGCAGAAGATAGTGTTTGATAAAAATGATATCGTTCTTCAAGTATATGTTTATATTCATCTTTTCTGAAAGAACCTGAAAAGAAAATCTCCGGTTGATATCTTGTTGGAAACTCACCATCAACCATTCCGCCGACGAAAACATAATCAAAATACAATCCGCGCAATTCATTTACTGATGTAACAAGCACTCCGCTGGAATGTCTTTCTTTAATATTGTATCTGGTAAATTGAAGAGCAGTCTTTAACTGAGAGATAAAAAATCCAAGCGGAAACTTTTGCGTATCTTCATATTCTTCACTAAGCAAATCAAACAGTTCATCCGATGTTTGAAGCAAGGTAGTAACTGCCTTAACATTTTTCTCAACTGAATCTGCATGATCATTTACTAATCGTTCAGGAATGCCAAGATCAAAAACAAGCTGCTTAAAATCTGATTTGAATTCTGAAATTGTTTTCTTTTCTCTGAAGGTTTTAACAAGATCATAAATTTTCTCAATATCCTTTTTTGCTTTAATATAAAACCCTTCTGGCAGCAAATTATTTTCATCATCTTCTTCTGAAAGTTTTATCTCTTCAATCGCTCTGTCAATCAGATCAATCCAGTTATTATATCCGGAGATAATTTTTAGATTAGATGAAACCCGAAGAAGATTTGAAATATCTATATCATCATTTTTTATCCATCTGCCGGTTAATGCACGAAAAATATTTTTGTAGTAAAAATTGTTCTCTGATATTTCCAGCAAATTTATCAAAGCAATAACAGGCTGTGACTCACTCAAAGCAAATCTGTCTGTAAGATTAAATGGAATTCCATATCGTGAAAAAACATCTCTGATAAGATTTGAGTGATCTGAGATCAGATTAAAAGCTACTACTATTGATCCAACATCAGCTTTGTGATCTAATATTAACGATTTAACTTCCTTTGCTATAAGCGCAATTTCATCTTCAGGAGTTTGTCCGGTTAATTTAACAACCTCTACTTCTGATTTTTTAATTTGTCCTTTATCAGTAAGTGTAAAAAGTTTTTCTCTTAATCCCTGTCTGAAAAATGTAAAAAAAGCCTGCGAAGTATCTTTTATCTCTGAAAAACCTTTTGCTGTAAAGTTTTTATAACATTCATCGAGATGAGAAAATAATACAGGATTATAATTGTAATAATCAAATAAAACATAAAGCTTAAGATCTTTGATGTTTGTAATATTATTTATTATTTCAATTTCCGGAATTGTAAATTCATCAAACCCGTTTATCATTACAAGATTAACTTCAGAGAAATGAGTTCTGAATTTTCTTTCAAATTCATTTGAATCAAATTTCAGCAGCTCCGAATAAATATCTCCATCTTCATAAACATTAAGATTATTACACAGTTTAAGATATTTATCGTAAACATTTGCAATATCAATTGCTTTCAGTTTTTCTGATCCTGAAAGTTTTTTAGACTCTTGTATAAGTTGATCTGGTTTTATTCCGTTTAATTTATATTTATTAATAACATTCTTGATCCTATCAAGTGTTCCTCTTGGAATACCATCTGAATAACTTGAAAAATATTTAAGATCAGTTTCGATAAAAGCTTTATTTAACAATACCGCAGCAGATGCTTCGCCAAGTATATTGTTCCTCTGAAAGTCATTTTCAAAAAATAATTTTGATGAATAAATAGAAAGCGTATAAAGATGCATAACAGAAACAGCTCTAGATGGCGAAGCTGTTATAAGTTCGCGCTTTAAATATCTTATTTTCCTGTTAGTCGGAACAATTATTAAAACCTGATTGAGTTTATCCTGTTGAATATATTCATCAAGCAATAAATCAGGATCGATACCATCTATTTTGGCTTTGGTTAATATCACTTATTTATTTTTAAATTAGATTCACAAAAAATATTCAAAGTCTTTATAGCTTTAAGATGTTGCGAAATATTAAAATTTCCTGATAATTCCATTGTGATAAAGACTAAAATGATATATAAATGCATTGATATTGTCTTATCAATAATTATTTTTATATAAGAAAAATAAGAATATTGTCCGGTACAATGAAAAAAACTCTAATAATTTTTACATTCGTAATATCAACACTCGTTCTGCAAAATAATTTTGCACAGGGTATTGGTGAAATAGCTCCGCCGAAACCACCAGAAATTTTTCCATCAAACTCTTGGGGAGTTGATATTATGATTGGTGATGCTGGTTTTGGACTCGGAACTTTTTATCGTAAACAACTTGATTTAAAATGGACTGCATTTGCTGATATTTCTTTTGCTGAAACGAAAGATGAGCGTGAGTTTGAATACATAGATTATTGGGGAAATATTTATACTGTCGGAAAGAAGAACCGTGTTTTTCAAGCTCCAATTAATTTCGGAATTCATTACAGGGTTTTTGAAAATACTATCGCTGATAATTTACGACCCTATTTTAGTGCCGGTGTTGGTCCTACAGTTATTATTACTACACCTTATAAAGAAGAATTTTTTAATTCATTTGGTAAAGCTCAGGCTAAATATGCGTTGGGTGGATATCTTGGTTTGGGCGCAAACTTCGGACTTGATAAATCCAGTTTGATTGGTATTAATGTAAGATATTACTATTCAAAAATTTTAAATGGCGGAGTTGAGAGTCTCGAAGGCAGAGAGAAAACAGAAATTCAGGGATTTTTTATAACACTAAATCTTGGATTGATGTATTAAAATGCTTACTTCCATTTAATTGTGCAGCCAATTGAAAAAGTTTCAGGAATAGAAACATCTTTACCATCAAGCACTTCTAATATCGCATCTCGTAAATACTGATTCCGAACTTTATCTGGTTCCTGCCAGTTATCATCAACCTTTCCTTCATATTTTAATTTCCTCTCGGAATTAAAAAGAAAAATTTGCGGAGTATGTGATGCTCCGAATGCCTTAGCAATTTCCTGAGATTCATCCCGCAAATATGGAAAATTAAAATGTTTTTCATAAGCGCGTTTTTTCATTTCATCAAATGAATCTTCCGGATATTTTGCATCATCATTTGAATTAATAGCAACAATCTGAACAGATTTATTTTGAAATTCATTTTGAAGTGCTATTATTCGACTTTCATAAGCCTGCACATAAGGACAATGATTACAGCTAAATATTACAATTAAAATATTTTTGTCGGCTAAATCCTCGGTGGAATAAAATTTTCCATCTGTACCTGTTAATTTAAACTGAGGTAATAAAGAATCTATTTTCAATTTGTTGGTGGACATTGTAAATTTTCCTTCAGTTATATAAACTTTTAGTTAACTGACCAAAAATATTAAAAATGAAAACACTCCTCATAATATTATTAATAACAATTACAGAAATAGTTATGCCACAGAATTATGATTTCGAACAATATCTGTATCAATCTTATGAACGATACAAGGAAAAAGCTCTTACTCACAGAAGATTCAAATATTCAGATATAATACCACTGATAAATAATCTTAAAAATAAAAGCGGATTTAAAGTTAAAATC
Organism: Bacteroidota bacterium; assembly: GCA_022708025.1. GTDB lineage: Bacteria > Bacteroidota > Ignavibacteria > Ignavibacteriales > Ignavibacteriaceae > IGN3. The sequence continues at coordinate 67,895 of JAKIZM010000004.1, forward strand.
GTTGGTAAATCTGTTGAAGGAAGAGGTCTGAATCTTATCACGATTGGTAAAGGAAAAACAAAAATTTTTATGTGGTCTCAGATGCATGGTGATGAACCAACGGCAACTGCAGCACTTTTTGATATATTTAATTTTATAAATGATCCGGTAAACAAAGATTTTTGTAATTCATTATTTAATAAAGTAACACTGTATTTTTTGCCAATGGTAAATCCTGACGGAGCAGAAAAATTTAAACGTAGAAATTTTTATGATATAGATTTAAATCGTGATGCAGTAAGCCAGCAAACTCCCGAGGCAATTGTACTTAAAGATGTATTCGATAGTTTAAAAGCAGATTTCGGTTTTAATTTACACGATCAGGGACACAGATATTCAGTTGGTAACAGTTTCAGAACTGCATCAATCAGTTTTCTGGCACCGGCTTATAATTACCCAAAAGATTTTAACAATGTAAGGACTAATGCCGTAAAACTGATTGGAAATATGTTTAATGCTCTCTCACAATTCATTCCCGGTCACATTGCAAAATATGATGATGAACACGAACCAAGAGCATTCGGTGATAATTTTCAGAAATGGGGTACAAGTACAATCCTTATTGAATCAGGCGGCTGGAAAGATGATCCTGAAAAACAATTTATCAGAAAATTAAACTTCATTGCTTTACTTTCTGCTTTAAAATCCATTGCAGAAGAAAGCTATGTTAACACAAGTACAAAAATCTATGATGCAATTCCGTTTAATGGTGAATATATATATGATATGATTTTAAGAAATCTAACAGTGCAAAACAAAAAAGAAAAAATCAAAGTTGATATTGCAGTAAATCTAGATGAATTTGAGTTGAAGAAAGAAAACAGAATTTTCTATCGTTCTAATGTTGCTGATCTTGGTGATCTTTCTGTTTTTTACGCATACAATGATTATGACTTTGACGGATATACAATTGACAGAGCAAAAGTATATGATAAAAAAGTTTATTCATTGAAAGAATTAAAAAAACTTGATTACCCTCTCCTTTATTCAAAAGGATATTCAACAATACTTGTAAATAAATTGCCCGATGAAAATTTTTCTGATTATCCAATAAATATTGCGCTCAAAAATAAAATTGATACAACAATCAATATTGGTGAAATAGCAAATTTTGTAATCAAAAAAAATAATAAAATAGAATACATAGTAATAAATGGATTTTTATTTAAAATTGATACTGATAGAAAACCTGAAGGCAATGGACTTGTTATTAAATGAATCTTTGATTAGTGAAAGTAAATTTTTATTATTACAAAAAATAATTAAAGACAATTGATAATTTATGCTTCCATTTTTACTTGCAGTAATTGCTTCCAATAATAAAGAGCAGAATGAAGATTTTAAACACAGTACAATTCCATATATGGATTCGTTATATAACTTCGCTCTGAAATTAACCGGTAAGAAAAATGCTGCAAATAAAATACTGAAACTAACCTATGTTAATGCTTTTAAGTTCTGGAATTTTCATGAGCCAGGTGCGAATTGCAAAGCATGGTTGTTCAATATTTTAAAATATAGCTTAAAAATTTCTTTTAAAAAGTATTCTAAAGATTCAGATAAAACTGATAGCCAGCAGGTTGAAGAATATTATAAAAAGATAAAACCCTTAGAAGTAAACAGTAAATTTCTGCAAAGGGAAAACTATAATAATATACAAGATGATCAGCTATCTGAAGCTATATTATCGCTTCCTGAGAATTTGAAAACAGTATTAATCTTATCAGATATTATTGGTTTCACATACGATGAAATTTCAGATTATATTGATGTGCCAGTAGGAACAATTTGTTCAAGGCTCTACCATGCAAGAAAAGTTTTGTTTACTAAAATATATAATTACTCTGCTGCAAAAGGTTGAATTTAATTACTTATGGAAAAAAACACAGAAATAAGAAAAGAATTTTCAGCAGCATTCTTAGATGAAGAGATTAAAGATGAAAATATTTTTGAAAAGACCAAACAAAAAATTGTAACTGATAATAAATTTGCCGTTGATTATAAAATACAACTTTTAGTAAGAAATCTGATAAAGGAAAAAATAATCCATCAGAAAACTCCTGCAAAAGTTGAAAAGAAAATTTTAAAACTAATTTCGGGTGATTCTAAAACTAATGGACCTACAATTCCATTCTTCTCAAACATATTTGAAAAGCCTGCTTTTTCATTTGCCACAGCCTTAGTAATCGTTTTTGCAATTGCTTTAATAATTATGAACACTGCTAACATTACTGAAACTAAAAACTTCTCTTACGAACAGACTGGTGAAAACAATATGTTCGTTCAGGCGCAGAATTATTTTAATCTTATTACTCAAAAAAAATTAGATATCCAAATAAACACTTCAGAATCCGCAGAAGTTCTCAAATTTTTTCAGGATAAGGAAATTAAATATTCTATTATTATTCCCGAAATTCCAAACCAGAACATTTCCGGCGCTTTTATATCTGATGAAAACGGAGAAAAATTTGCTCATATTGTTTATTCAGGAAAAAATAATGAAATGACATATTTATATCAGATAGACGAATCTTATCTTTACAGTAATCAATTTATCACACTTACTAACGATTTTATAAATTATCTTGACGATGGAAATTGCAGCATTACTGTAAACAATAATCAGGTTACACTCTTTAAAAAGATAGGATCAAATATATGCGCTGTTATTTCAAACGGTAATCCCGACACACTTGAAAAAACTTTTTGCAGTCAATAAATAAATGAGGTTTAATAATATGTTTAAGATCAAAAATATTTTATTCCCAACCGATTTCAGTAAGACTTCTCTTACCGCAGCAGAGTATGCCGTCAATCTTGCACAACAATATGGAGCAAAACTTCACGTATTGCATGTTCTTGAAAAAATCCCTCCGATTCTTGCAATAAGATCTTTAGACCTCTCAAGGGATAAAATAATCAAGTCAATTGATGCAGATGCACGTGCACATCTTGATGAATGTATAAAGAAAATCAAAAAACACGGAGATTTTGAAATTATATCAACAATCCGAAAAGGAATTGATTACGAAGAAATTATTAAATACTCTCAGGAAAAAAAGATTGACATAATTGTAATTGCAACACACGGCAGAACAGGAATTTTGCATACTTTATTAGGAAGTGTTGCCGAAAAAGTGATCAGATACTCAAAAATCCCTGTTTTGGTCACTACACCGCCTTCAAAAACATAAAATATTAAAATTCTTGCATTATCGCCAAGATTTTGATAATTTTGATACTCGCATAATCGATTAGTAGGTGTATTATGGCAAAAATTAAAAATGTAGAGGCTTTCTGCAGTATTTGTGGTATTGTTAGAAAGATGGAATTGACGGGTGAAGTTGCCGGTGAAGATAATAAACGTTGGGCAAAATGTAAGAAATGTAAACAAACTATGGTTATTGATATGACCGAAGATGTTGTTGTACAAAAAGTTTCGCTTGATGGAATCGAAAATGAAAGTTGTGTTACTTATTCGCCAAAAGGCAGTTACGAAGTCGGGCAGACAATTTTTCATGAAAACTGGAATGACTTTGGTAAAGTAGTATCCAAAGAAGTTCTTTCAAACGGACAAAAATCGATTTCTGTAGAATTTCAGAAATCAGGTAATAAAAAATTAGTTGAATCATATAATAAACCACAAACAGACCAGGAAGAACAAAGCGAGGTGATGTAATTGGTCGGCATTCAAATTGGTGAAAGTGAATCCATTGATAAAGCTCTCAGAAGATTTAAGAAAAAATACGAGCGCTCCGGTGTACTTAAAGAATATAAGAAGAGAACTTTCTTTGTTAAACCTTCAATAAAGAAAAGAATGGAAAGAATTAAAGCTCAGAGACGAGCTCAGCGCCCTGAAAATCAGATGATCTAATTTTACTAAAATCCCATATTATGTGGGATTTTTTTTTGTAAGACTTATTAAAAACATAATGATTGGAAAAAATTTATTTTTCAACCCTGATTACGACAAAGCCGCCTTCACCATGACCAGTTTTATAATGTTGAACACTTTTTATTTCAGATAATTCCCCAAAAACTGTTTGAACAAATTCAACATTTACAAATCCGGTTTTTTCTAAAAGTATCCTTACCTCTTCAACAGAATAGAACGTAGCATAACGATAGAATTTATTCGAGTCTTTTAACTTTTCATAAGTTTTGCCAAGCGGACTATTTTTATCAACCAAACCGATAATGAAAATACCACCGGGTTTTAAGATTCTTTTAACTTCAGCAAATGCTTTTTTAATATCATCAACAAAACAGATTGTTGTTACCATTAAAACAAAATCATAACTATCATTATCCAATGGCAGGTTCTCAGCTACGCCATCATAAACTTTTAATCCCTTTTGTAATGAGAACTCTCTCATATTTTTCGAAGGTTCTATACCTTCGCTTATCTTTAACGGAAGTGCAAATCTACCTGTTCCGATTCCTATTTCAATACCTTTTTTGTTTTTCGGAATAAAATGATTTACAGCCTGTAGTTCTGATTCGTAAACAAATTTAAACTGTTCAAACCATTCTTCATATTCATTTAAATAATCATCAAACGGTTTAGTTCTTGCCATTTTATTTACCCAAAAAATTATTTAATAAAAATTATTTTTAATCAATAATTTCAATACAAAAAATCCTAACCGATATGTATTCTTGGTTCGATAACAGCAGGTTCTTTTTCTTTCAGGAAATTTTTCTCAAGATGTTCTTTTACTATTTTAAATGCACTATCAACATTATTACAAAAATGAAATAATTTAAGATCGTTTTCACCTATTACTCCCTGTTCAATCAATACATCAAAATTCACAACACTCTTCCAGTATTTTTCATCATAAATAACCACTGCTAATTTTTTTCTGATCTTTTCAGTCTGTACCAATGTTAAAATTTCAAACAGCTCGTCAAATGTTCCAAAACCTCCGGGAAAAACAATAAACGCTTTTGATAAATAAGCAAACCAGAACTTGCGCATAAAAAAGTAATGAAACTCAAAGCTCAATTCTTTGGTAACATAACGATTAACAAATTGTTCAAAAGGAATGCTGATATTCAAGCCAACAGAATAACCGCCTGCTTTCTTAGCCCCTTTATTAGCAGCTTCCATAATTCCGGGACCTCCGCCGGTACAAACAATAAATCTGTTTGCAACAGTTTCAAGATTCATAGACCATTCTGTTATTCTCTTTGATAACTCAACTGCATCTTCATAATAGCGGGACATTTCAAGTCCATGCTGTGCTTTCCGCAAATTCTTAGCAAAATCAGGTGTTGATTTAGGATTGGCATTTTTGATTTTATTAAAATCTGATAACGCCTCTTTTTTTGATTTCAACCTTGCAGAACCGAAAAAAACTATTGTATCCATTATTTTATGTTTCTTGAATCTTGCCTGCGGTTCAAGATATTCAGCAATCAGTCTTAATGTTCTGCCATCAGTAGAAGACATAAAATCAGTATTTTGATATGCCTTTAATGTCTTTGATATTCTTGCCATCAATTACCTTTTTGTTTTATAATGATTTTTTTGAAATATAAAATCCAGAAAAGTTTATCTTTATATTTGTAAAGAAAACCTGGATTTTGCTTTTAAATTAACGTGCAAATATAATTTTTTTTAATAAGATATGAAGAAAAAAATATTATTCTTTTTATTACTTGCTAATTTTATTTATGGCATCTCTAAAGAAGAAGTAGCAGATAGGATTAATAAAATACTTGCTTCACTTCCGGCAAATACTATTAGCGGTATTATAATATATAATCCGCTTACTCAAGACACTATATTTTCTGTTAATGAAGGTAAACAAATGACACCTGCATCATTAACAAAATTATTTACTACTTCTGTAGCGCTTAACATAATGGGTGAAAATCATCAGCTATCTACCAAACTCTTTACTGATGATATAAATATTACCGATAAGATAATTAACGGAAACCTTTATATAAAAGGATATGGAAATTCCACATTCAGTGATTTTGATCTGCAGGAAATGGTAAATGAATTAATAAGTAAAGGAATTAAAAAAATAACCGGAAATATAATCGGTGATGATACATATCTGGATAATATTTACACCCGTGAAGACTGGATTGAAGGTGAAGGATCAAACATAAAACTGCCGCCCATTTCTGCATTGGTATTGGATAGAAATAAAACTGTAACACGTAAAAAGATAAAAAGAAGATTTAGATATATTACTGAAATGGCGAAAGACCCTTCGATATTTGCAGCTAACAGACTATTAGCAAAATTAAAAGAGAACAATATTGAAGTAGGAGGAAATTCTCAAAAAGTTAAAACGCCTGTTAAATCAACTCTCATTTCGCAAAAATCAATTTCACTAAGCGAACTAATCGCCTTGATAAATAAACACAGCGATAACTTTTTAGCTGAATGTTTATTTAAAACACTTGGAGCTGAAGCAACCGGAGAACAGGGCAACTCTTTTTATTCACAGCAAGCAATTCAAAAATTTATAAAAGATAACAACATATATTTTTCAGGAACTGAAATTGTTGATGGTTCCGGAATTTCACGCTCCGATAAAGTAACGCCTTTATCAATCAACGGTGTGCTTGAAAAAATGTACTTCGATCTTAATCACTTCGATGCATTTTATAATTCGCTGAGTATTGCAGGTGTAGATGGAACGCTCAGAGGCAGAATGATTGGAACATTTGCTGAAAATAATTTTCGTGGCAAAACCGGTACATTAAATGGTGTTTCGGGACTTGCCGGATATTTTACTACTCCTGATGGTGAAGATTATATTGTTACAATTATGTTTGAATTTACAAGAGGCGGATGGGGATATTACCGGGATATACAGGATCAAATTGTAGATGTTCTTTCAGAGTTAAATGTAAACAGCTCCGATCAGTAATCGGAGCTGATAAATATTAATTATTCGTTTGTTGGCGGTGTATTTTGAGGAGGAAGAGTTGGCTGAGTTGGTACATTTTGTCTTCCGCTTTCCTGAATCACACTTCTTTGTTCAGCAGTAGTTTGACCGGGCAAAAAGAATAAATTTACCACCAATGCAATAACAGCTAAAGCACCGGCTAACCACCAGGTAGCTTTACTTAAGAAATCTGCTGTTCTGCGGGTTCCAAACATAGTACCCATTCCACCGACACCACCAAATGTACCGGCTAATCCACCACCTTTGCTTGATTGCAATAAAACAATAACAATCAAAAGTATGGCGGCAATTGTTGCTATCAACACTAATAAAGTATACATAAATATATCTCCTTAATATTGTAGCGGGGGAGGGATTCGAACCCCCGACACGTGGATTATGATTCCACTGCTCTAACCTACTGAGCTACCCCGCCAAATTTGAGCCGTAAATATAAATCTTTGAGCCTAAAATTCAAATTATTAGTAATATTATTGATTATCTAACGTTTTCCACAATATATCAATAAGTTGATCAATTCCCTGCCCTGTAATTGATGAGAAAATTAAGGTTGGAGTTTTAATTTTTTTAAATTTTAACTTTTGCAAATCAGATATTTCTTCTTCAGGAACAAGATCTGATTTAGAAATTGAAACAATTATTTGTTTCTCAACTAATTTTTTACTGTATTTTTTTAACTCATTATACAATGTATCAAAATCCTTTTGATAGTCCTCAGAAGTTATATCAATCAGAAAAAGTAATATCTTTGTTCTTTCAATATGCCGTAGAAACTTTAATCCCAATCCTTTCCCCTGATGAGCACCTTCAATTATTCCCGGAATATCAGCAACAGTAAAACTCTGAAATTCTTTGTATCTGACGATACCGAGATTGGGTTCTAAAGTTGTAAATGGATAATCTGCTATTTTAGGTCTGGCTGCTGAAATTTTGGAAATTAATGTAGATTTTCCTGCATTCGGAAATCCTACTAATCCAACATCTGCAATAAGTTTTAACTCAAGTATAAGTTTTGCATAATTGCCGGGCTTACCAGTAGTTGCAAAGCGCGGAGTCCTACGGGTTGGAGTAGCAAAGTTACTGTTCCCTTTACCACCAATACCACCATTAAATAAAATTTTTCTATCACCACTTTCCGACAAATCCAAAAGCACTTCATTTGTCTCAGCATCTTTCACTACTGTTCCTGTTGGAACTTTTATAACAACGTCTTTTCCGTTTTTGCCATCTTTAAGGGAACTGCCGCCCGGTTGACCATTGCCGGCAAAAAATTTTCTTTTGTATTTAAAATCCAATAGAGTTGATAGATTTGAATGGGCTTCGAAAATAACGCTGCCTCCGCGCCCGCCATTACCGCCGGATGGACCACCTTTGGGAACATACTTTTCTCTTCTGAAAGTTACAGCTCCATCTCCGCCTTTACCCGAGCTAACTTCAATTTGAGCATAATCAATGAACATTAAATTTCTACATTAAAAAATTTAGCTACAGCACCCTTCAACATTGCAGCTTCTTTGCTGTGAGGCTTAATTCTGGCATATTTAAAAACATTATCAAGGATATGACTTGCTTCTTCGTAATTACTGCATTCGCTCATCTTCTCAACAGTATTAGCAAAATCCTCACTGTCAGAATTAAAAAGATTTTTTATAATCTTATCAATTTCTTTTTTTGTTAAATAACTAAAAATATCTTCGGATTTAGTTTTTAGCTTTGATTTATACTCTGTTTCTTGTTCTGATTCTTTTCCTTTTTCCTCTGATTCAACCGGTGGAAGGTCTTTTTCAAAATCAATATTATCTAATGATACTCCTTCATCTTTTGAATCCTGTATTTCCAACTCACGTTCAAGTTTTAATGCATTGATATCAGTATCAATTTCTAAGTCCTGATCAACTTCAAAATTTTCTTGTAGTATGTCATTGTCATCATCAATAGAAATTTCGAGTTCATTGTCATAAAAGTTTAAAAGATCTTCCTGTTCTTTATCATCAAGAATAATAATCTCTCCATTATCAGCTTTTTCAATTTCTTCAGTAAGATTGGATAACAATTCTTCTTCTGTTAAAGGTGTTTCCTGAACTGGTTCCAATACATCAACCTTCTTTATATCTTCAATTATTTCTTCACTTTTTTCTTCAATAACAGGTTCTTTATATTCCTCGTTTACTACAACAACATAATCAGGAGATTTTTCATCTTTGATTCCATCGTCAGGAATCATATTCACTACTTCATCTTCAATAATCTTATCTGGCTTTTCATCTTCTGTAATAACGAATTGGGTTTCTTCAGTACTTTGAGTTATTTCTATATCTGTTTTTTCATCGACGAAATCAGAGCTTTCTTTTTCATCTTCCTGAAGAATATCTTCTTTTACAATTTCATCCTCACTATCAACAAAATCATCTGAAATATATTCTTCAGCTAAAGGATTATCAAAATGCTTATCATCAGGAAGCTTTTCATCTTTACTGGTTTCTTCAACAAATAGAGAATCGATATTTAAAGTGGAATATAAAACTTTTCTGATCTCGTCAATATCAGATTTCTTTTTCCCGGAGTTCACATAGGTTCTTTTGAGTTTAAATATCAGCTCAGTTAAGTTTTTTTCTTTCAGAAAATGTTCTACTGACTCAATTGCAACAGAAGATTTATTTAATCCGCCTATACTGAAATAATCAGCAATTGCGTAAAGTGCATTATCAACAAGTTTACTTTGATGAAGTGTAAAAAGTTCACGATCAATTTTATTTACTATAAGTTCAAATTCTGTTACGGTAACATTCAAGATTTTTTTCTTAGACAGATACGCCAGAAAAACATTGTTCAGATATTCATAATAATAAATATAATTGAACATCTTTTGTATTTCGTTTACAGAAACTGATTTGTTATTACCAAAAATCAGTTTGGATAAAGACCATTTCGGTCTTACAACATAATTTGCGTTAAAAGAAACAGCCTGCAATATTATGTTTTTAATATCCTCATAAGAAATTTTCTTGGTCTTTTTTATCTCAATTCCTATCAGATCAAAGTAATTTGAGATTTCCTTTCCGGAATAATCAAATAAAGAATTCTCAATCAGTTTCTTACGATCCTCGTAGATGAGATAATCAATTTCTCCCTCCACATATTTTTTTATAGCAGGATGGATATCTGTTGCCAATATTTTTTCAACTGTTATAAAAGATCCAAGTTCCTTAATCTTATTTAAGGAAAAATCACTTATAAATTTTATTTCATTTTCAAACATTTTAAATTCTTTTAGTTTAATTACTTAGTAAAATAAAAAAAAATCCCGATTAAGGCTATGCCTTACAGCGGGCAAAACCAAAATCGGGATAAATTTTCATAAAACTATAAGTTTTTAATATTTACACTTCAACTTCCGGATTCTTAACTTTAGCCATAACATATTCTCTGTTCATTCTTGCAATATTAGCAACAGATATACCTTTAGGGCATTCGGCTTCACAGGCATAGGTATTCGTACAACTTCCAAATCCAAGTTCATCCATTACCTTAACCATTCTTTCTACTCTGCGATAACGCTCCGGCTGTCCCTGAGGTAATAAAGCATATTGTGATACTTTAGCAGATACAAACAGCACTGCTGAAGCATTTTTACAAGCTGCTACACAAGCTCCGCAGCCAATACAAGCCGCAGCATCCATCGCAAGACTTGCCTTTTCTTTCGCAATTGGTATTTCATTAGCATCCGGTATACCGCCAGTATTAACAGAGATATAACCTCCTGCCTGAAGAATTTTATCAAAGGCTGAACGATCCACCATCAAATCCTTAATAACCGGAAATGCTTTTGCTCTGAACGGCTCAACCCAAATTGTCTCTCCGTCTTTAAAGTTTCTCATATGAAGTTGACAGGTTGCAATTTTTTGTAAAGGACCGTGTGGACGACCGTTGATTACTAAACCACAGGTTCCGCAAATTCCTTCGCGGCAATCACTTTCAAAATGAATTGCTTCCTGATCCTTAGCTTCAAGTTCGTTGTTTATTTCATCCAGCATTTCAAGAAATGAAGCATCAGGGGAAACCTGAACTTTGTATTCAACAAAGCTGCCGACAGATTTAGAATTTTTTTGTCTCCAAATTTGCAGAGTCAGATTTATTTTTTTTGCTTCCATTATTTGTAACTCCTTATCGCTGGTTTTACATATTCAAATTCAAGTGGTTCCTTGTGAAGATTCCATTTGTTTTCTCCTGCAAACTCCCAGGCAGAAACATAAGAATAATTCTGGTCATCTCGTTTAGCTTCTCCATCTTCAAACTGATATTCTTCTCTAAAGTGTCCGCCGCAGGATTCATTTCTATCCAGTGCATCAAGAGCCATAAGTTCACCTAATTCAAAATAATCAATAAGCCTGCCTGCTCTTTCAAGAGTTTGATTAACATCATCACCACTACCAGGAATAGTAACATTTTTCCAGAACTCATCTTTCAGTTCTCTTATTTCATCAATAGCTTCTTTTAATCCTTTTTCGTTACGTGCCATACCAACTTTATTCCACATTACTCTTCCTAGATGCTTATGAATGTCATCAACGGTTCTTTTTCCTTTTATTGAAAGAAGCTTATTGGTTATGTCTCTGACATTATTAGCAACTTTTTCAAATTCCGGATGATCAGTTTTTACAAGAGTAGGTTTATCGCCTGCAAGATAATTACCCATTGTATAAGGAATGACAAAGTAACCATCAGCTAAGCCCTGCATTAATGCAGACGCGCCTAAACGATTTGCTCCGTGATCCGAAAAATTAGCTTCGCCAAGGATAAATAATCCCGGGATATTACTCATAAGATTGTAATCCACCCATAAGCCGCCCATTGTGTAATGCGGTGCAGGATATATCATCATCGGGCACTCGTAAGGATGTTCGCCTGTAATTGTTTCATAGATTTCAAAAAGATTTCCGTAGCGCTCTTCAATAACATGTTTTCCGAGTCTTTTAATAGCATCTCTGAAATCCAAATATACTGCATGACCGCCTTTTACTCCTCTTCCTTCATCACACACTTCTTTTGCAGCTCGGGATGAAATATCTCTAGGAGAAAGATTACCAAACGAAGGATATTTTCTTTCAAGATAGTAATCTCTTTCATCTTCAGGTATATCATTTGGATTTCGCATATCACCTTTTTTCTTTGAAACCCACACTCTACCATCATTACGCAAAGATTCACTCATCAACGTAAGTTTAGATTGTGAATCACCGTGTAAAGGCAAACAAGTCGGATGTATTTGAGTAAAACAAGGATTTGCGAAAAACGCACCATGTTTATGTGCCCGCCAGATAGCAGTTACATTACAATTCTTTGCATTAGTTGAAAGGAAATAAACATTCGAATAACCACCGGTTGCAAGCACAACGGCATGTGCAGAATATTTTTCAATTTCACCTGTTAAAAGATTCCGGCATACAATTCCTTTTGCAATACCATCTATAACCACCAGATCAAGCATCTCTCTGCGGGTAAAAAGTTTTACCGTACCTTTATCAATTTGTCTGTTTAATGCACTTACAGCGCCGAGTAATAATTGCTGTCCCGTTTGTCCTCTTGCATAAAAAGTTCTAGAAACCTGAGCGCCGCCAAATGATCTGTTATCAAGTAAACCGCCGTATTCTCTGGCAAATGGAACGCCTTGTGCAACACATTGATCAATAATATTTCCGCTTACTTCCGATAGGCGATAAACATTTGCTTCTCTAGCTCTAAAATCACCGCCTTTTACTGTATCATAAAATAATCTGTAAACAGAATCGCCGTCGTTCTGATAATTTTTTGCAGCATTAATACCGCCTTGAGCGGAAATACTGTGTGCTCTTCTGGCACTATCGTGATATGTAAAAGCAAGTACATTATAACCAAGTTCACCAAAAGAAGCTGCTGCAGATGCTCCTGCCAAACCTGTTCCAACTACAATTATTGAATACTTCCTTTTATTAGCCGGATTAACAAGTTTCATATTGAACTTATGATTAGTCCACTTTTCTGAAATATTTCCCGCTGGTATTTTTGAATCAAGTTTTGACATCAGTTACCTCCTCCTAATAAAAAATAAATTGGCATCGAGGCAAAACCTAAAGCCATAATAATTGCATAAGCAGTTCCGATCTTTTTGATCCATGGTGTATATTTTTTATGATTCCAGCCAAAAGTCTGGAAAGCAGATTGAAATCCATGATTAAGATGATAACCGAGCAAGATCATTGCAATAACATAAAGAATAGCATACCACCACATATTAAAGAAATATACAACCATTGCATAGTACTGATGATCATCAGCCATTTGCAAAGGATCATATACATTGAATCTCCAGAAAAATGTACCGAGATGAAGAACCAGGAAAATAAATATGATAGAACCGGTTAAAAACATTGTTCTGGAAAAAACATCGCTGTTTTCCGGAGAACCGTTTATTTTGTTTTTTGGTCCTTTGGATCTTTTATTTGTTATCCACAGCCTTGTTCCGTTAAGGATATGAATAACAAAAGCCGTAAGTAAAACTACTTCGATAACACGAATTAAAGGCTTTATTGCATCTAATGCCAGAACATAGGCATTAAATGCATCTTCACCTAAAAACAAAGAAAGATTTCCAATCAAATGGACAATCAAAAATATCAGTAAAAAACTTCCGGTCAGCGCCATCATAAATTTTTTACCGATAGAAGAATTAATAAATTTGAATACCCAGCCCATTAATAGCTCCTTTTAAATGAAGAATGATTATTAGCTGATATTAATTTGAATTTTATATTGATTAATAAATAGAAAGATTTTTTGTTGTTGATATATGAAGATTTATTTAACAGCATTAAAAATTAAATAAATTTATTAAATGCACAAAAACTTAGTTGCAACTTAGAAAAAAAAAGTCAACTCAAAAAGTAATTTGATATTTTTTTTTATTTGAACCACAACAAATTAAAACATATCTTTGTATACGTTCTTTGAACAGGATTTGCGGTTTCCCACTCAATATTTTGAGCAAGGGAAATTATAGGAAAGAACGGTGATTCTGTAATACAGAAAATTCCGTCGCTGTCGCGCAACTGTGAATATCATTTTGTTGCAGTGTTAATTCTTCAATATAAAATGCTCAATGAGTCTCATTGAACATTTAACACTTAACATTGAACATTTTGTTAAAAGCCAGGAGACCTGCCGTAAATCAATTAATCAACCACCTTCGCGTAAAAGGTAAGATTAACGATACTATCTTTTTACCTGTCGTTTTATCTCAACTTAATTTCGCGAGGTTACTAATAATTTTTTTAGGAGTAACTTCTATGTACAAAACAAATTCTTTTTTGATTCTTTTTCTTTTCATGTTTTCTTTGCAAAGTATTTTTCCACAGGAATCTGAAATTCAAAAAACCGATTCAACCGGATTCTACAGATTAAATGATGTTGTTGTTACTGCAACAAAAACTCCGACACATTATTTTGAAATTGCCAACTCTATTTCTGTTATCGATTCAAAACAGATACAAAACAGCAACTCTGATAATATTTTTGATTTGCTAAAAAACGAAGTTGGAATTACTTACACTCAGCAAGGCGGAAACGGAACTTTATCCAACATCAATATCCGAGGTGCAAACAGCTCTTACACACTTGTTTTAATTGATGGTATGGAAATGAATCTTACAAGTGATCCGGGCGGAGTATTTGATTTTTCGGGATTACCAGTTGATAACATCGACAGAATTGAAATCCTGCGCGGTCCACAATCAACTTTATACGGTTCTGATGCAATGGCAGGAGTAGTAAATATCATTACAAAAACAGGCAGCGGATCTCCAAAGTTTTCTTTATTAACCGAGGGTGGATCTTATAATACTTATAAAGCTCAGTTCGGATTAAACGGTGAAATTCAAAAATTAAATTACTCATTGTCTGTCAGCAGAACAGGAAGCGATGGTTTTTCAGTTGCAGATAAAGATTCCGGAAATACTGAAAAAGATGGCTATACATTTAACAACTTATCAGCATTGCTTGGATATAAGTTATCAGAAAATTCCAGGATCAATTTTTATTCAAGATTTATTAAATCAGATATGGATAATGACAGATTCGGAGGAAGATTTGGTGATGACCCGACTTACATAACAAAACAAGAAGGGCTTTCTGTAAGAATTGAGGGAAAAGTAAAATCATTTGACGGTTTATGGGATCAGAAAATCGGTTTATCATTTGTAAGAAATGTAAGAAAAAATTCTTTTGATACTTCTGCTGCAAGTATAAACTATCCATTTTACTATAATGATTATTCAACTGCTCTTTATGATGGCAGAAAATATAAACTTGACTGGCAGAATGATTTTTATTTGGGTAAAACAAATATTCTGACTGCTGGCTTTGATTATGAAACAGATCAATCATCTTCAGATTATTATGCATTGAATTATTCCGAAAAGCCTTTTGCTCCGGAGATTATTAGCATTTTACCTAAAGAAGAAGCAAGCATTTATGGAATTTATATTCAACATCAATTTAATTGGAATAATGCTTTCTTTATTTCAGCGGGACTCAGAACTGATCATCATAATAAATTCGGCTCACAATTTACTTACAGAATTTCACCGGCATTTATGTTATGGGAGACCGGGACAAAAATAAAAACTTCAATCGGAACCGGGTTCAAAGCCCCGTCATTATTTTATCTTTATGATCCTGCCTTTGGAAATGAAAATTTAAAACCTGAAAAAAGTTTCGGTTGGGATTTAGGAATTGAACAATTTTTGTTTTCATCAAAAACCTCTGCCGGCGCTACTTTTTTCTATAATAGTTTCAGTGAAATGTTTGGTTTTGATTTTATTACCTTTAAAACAATAAATATTAATAAAGCAATTACAAAAGGAATTGAATTATTCCTTTCTTCAGAACCAACAAATTGGTTTAGACTAAAACTTAATTATACAATGCTTGATGCAAGAGATTTAAGTCCAAATTCAAGTAATTATGATACAAATCTTCTGAGAAGGGCAAAACATAAAGTTGGAGTTCTTGCCAATTTTGATATTACAGAAAAAGTAAATCTAAATTCAGAATTAATCTGGCTTACCCGAAGAGATGATATTGATTTCAATACTTATGAAAGAGTTGAGCTAAAAGGTTATGCTCTTCTTAATGTTGCAGCACATTATGATATTTTTAATTTCTTAAGATTAAATGTAAGAGTGGAAAATCTTTTAGATACAAAATATCAGGAGGTTTTAGGATACGGAACTGCAGGTTTATCAGTTTATGGAGGGATAAGGCTGTTAATTGATTAAGATTGAGAGTAAGATTAAGAGTAAGAGCGGGATTAGGAACATTCAACATCTCGCTTCTTTGATTCAATATCTTTCATTTTTAAAATTATTGACTTTAGACATTTGAATTTAAAAAACTTTATTATATCCTTAATTAATTAAAAGGAAATATTTTAACAATGTTTAATTGAAAGGAAAAACAATGACTAACAAAACGGAAAATAGTAACTCAAACTTTTGGGTTCTTACATTGATGGTGTTTGTTGCAGCAATTGTAAGAATTCTCCCTCATCCGCCAAACTTTGCACCAATTGCTGCTATGGCTTTATTTAGCGGTGCTTATTTTAATAAAAAATCCTTTGCATTTGCAATACCAATGATTGCAATGATCCTGACTGATGCAATTATAGGATTTTACCCTTTTGCTTTGATGGTTTATGTAAGTTTTGCATTAATTGTTCTGCTTGGGATTTTAATGCTTAAAAAAGTTACTGTTAAAAATGTTGTACTTGCTACATTAACAGCATCATTAAGCTTTTTTGCAGTAACAAACTTTGGAGTTTGGGCTTTAGGTACGCTTTATCCAAAGACTTTCGCCGGATTAATGGAATCTTATATTGCTGCAATTCCATTTTTCCACAATTCACTTTTAGGTGATTTATTATTCAGCGGTGTTATGTTTGGAGTTTATGAATTTGTAAAATATAAAGTTCCTGCTTTATCACAAGCTAAAGTGTAACTTAATAATATTATATAAAAAAACCCGATTCGAAAATGGATCGGGTTTTTTGTTATAAAAAGATCTTCTTAATATCGATATTTTAAATAAAACTACTTTGCTCTCTTCCCTCTTTCATAAGCAAGCATAACAATTTTTTTTAGAGCTTGTGCATAACTCATTCCTGCAGCGTGAGCAGAGCGCATAAATCCCGCACCCTCAGTAAGATCAGGATTCGGATTTACTTCCAGAACAAAAATTTCTTCATCGTTTGTTACTCGCATATCAACCCGGGCATAATCCCTTGTACCCATAATCTTAAAAGCAGAGATAGCTGTTTGTTTAAGTTTTTCTTCAAGACTTTTAGAAATTTTTGCAGGACAAACAGGAATTGTTTTGTGATATGATTCATGATGAGGATCCCATTTTGCCTGATAGCTGACAATGTTATGAAGGTGATCAGGCATTTTACTAAAATCAATTTCACTTATCGGCAAGGCTTTTAATTTTTGATCGCCCATAACAGAAACATTAAATTCCCTTCCTTCAATAAATTCTTCCACCAGCGCAGCCTGATCAAAATGCTTAAATACGTATTCAATTCTTCGTTTTAATGCTTCAGTGTTTGTAACAATAGATTCATTTTCAATTCCAACACTGGCATCCTCATAAGCAGGCTTTACTATTACGGGATATTTTATTTCAGGATTTATCTTTTCCGGTATTTCTTTAAATAAAAGAAATTTAGCGGTTTTAATTCCGTGATAGTTTAGTAATTTTTTAGTCAGAAATTTACTTTGACAATTAGCAAGTGTAATTGCAGGTGCACCGGTATATGGAATTCCCAGTAATTCATAAAGACCAACAAAGTTCATTTCCAATCTGGGTTTCTCTTTATATATCTCAACAAAATTGAATATTACGTCCGGTGGATTATTATTTATTTCATTTAAAAAGACTAATAAATCATCCTTAATATTTAATGAATGAGCATCGAAACCTACTCTTTTAAGCTTTTTAACCATTATCTCATACTCTTCCATCGGGGTTAAGGTCTCAACCTCAAAATACAGCTTAAAATCAAGCTCCGGTGCCGGTTTTGTGGTTTTCTGATAAAACTCAGGGTGAGCTTCATTATAAAGAACAAGAATTTTTATTTTTTTGTCATTCATACTTAAAAAATAGCCAAAATCACTTGTAAAAAAAACTTCATTTCATAATGTTTGCGCTATCCTTAAAATTGTATTATTAAAAATGAGTTTCTATCCTCAGCCATATAAATATCAATGCGGACCTTTTGCTCTCAAGTATGCACTTGTAATGCTCGGCAGATTTGAAAGCGAACATCAAATCGGAATAAAAGCCGGAAGTACCTGGTGGTACGGAACGGATGAGATCGGTTTAGCCAAAGCAGCAAAGTATTATAATTGTAAGATGAAATATTTCAGAAGAGAAAAATCTCAGGATGCACTAAAGGCTTTAATTGAACAACTTAAAAAAGGATATCCCTGCATCTTAAGTGTTGATAATTGGGAACACTGGTTTACCGTTGTAAATTATCAGCAAAGAAAATTTATTGTTACAGATAGTTCTCTTGATAAAGTTGTAACGATCTATACTCCTAATCAGCTTTTAAAAAGATGGAAATATTACGATGAAGATGATGATGAAATAAGTTATGATGGTTATGCAATCATACCGCAATTTAAAGTTACAACAAAAGCTGAGTTTACTTTAGAACAGGCGCGTTTTGTAATGGATACAAGAAATCAAAAGCTTGCAAAAAAATGGGATACTTATTTTAACGACTTGATTGCAATCTGTCATCCACGACATGCTAATGCAACACACTTAATTTCATTTAGAGATTTTCTAAGGCGTTTTGAAAAAATTCTTGTAAAACAGGTAGCAAACTGGCATGGTTCACCCACACACAGAGAATTAAAAAAGATACTTAATAATTTTCAGTTTATGGCTGAAGTTTATGATCTTGTAATTCACGCAGATGAACAAAAAAAATCTTTAATAGATCTCGCATCAATTTTAATGATGTACTCCTGCGGCAAATACGGAATGGATGAAATATATTAACTTAATTCAAAATTAAGTTTAAATTCAGGCAGCACAGAATTCAAGTAATGCACTTTTTGTTTTACCAATTGATAAAGGAAATGTGACAAAATTATTTCAGGAAATATTATGAAACGGAATTCAATCATATTAAAAAAAGAATCAACTGCACTTTTAATTATTGATTTACAGGAACGCATCTTACCGGTTATCAGGAATTATGAATCAGTTCTGGAAAATACAGTAAAGTTGATAAGAGGTTTTAAGGCAATGCAGCTTCCTATTTATTTTACAGAACAATATCCAAAAGGGCTTGGACCAACTTCTCAAAAAATTCTTGATGAACTTTCCGGTTATACTGCATACCAGAAAATGACTTTTAGTTGTTCAGGCGCAGAAAATCTTTTTGAAGAATTTCACAAAAAGAAATTGACACAGATTGTAGTATGCGGAGTTGAATCCCATGTTTGTGTTCAGCAAACTGTTTTGGATTTAATTGCAAATGATTTTCAGGTTGATCTTGCTGCTGATGCTGCTTCTTCTCGCAAAGAAATTGATTATACAATTGCTCTGGACAGAATGCGGACACTTGGTGCTGAAATAACAACAACAGAATCAATATTATTTGAGCTTCTTGAGGTTTGCGGAACACCGGTATTTAAAGAAGTTTCTAAGATTGTTAAATAAGAGATTCACTCTGCTTAATTTCTGTTTACCCTATAGTTATTTTACTATAGAGATAAAATAGAAGAACCATGTAAACAGATCAAGAGCTAATCAAATAAAGCTTCTAGCTCTTGATAATCTTTATGAACTCTATCAATAGCACTCTCAATCCGTTGGCCCTCAACATTAGAATCTTTTAGTTCTTTTAATTCTTTAGTTGATTTATGCAGCTCATCTACAGCTTTAAAAAAATCTTTTTCTTTGTCACTTGCCCATTTGGGCAGAACACAATTCTTTAACTCATCTGCCCGCAGATACAAATCGTCAACAGCTTTATTAAGTTCATCAGTGTTATTTTCCGGTCTGTAATGATGATAAATCATATACAACACTTTATGAAATTCATCGACTTCTTTTGTAACTGGCTTAATAATTCTAACCAATTTCTCAAAACTTGAGTGAAGTTGTTCTGCTGCATTCAACATTCCAGAGTCATTATTTTCTAGACAAGTTATATTATATAAATCAATAGCTTTACTAAACAGCTTTAATTCATAATTCCATGCTTCTTCTTTATCGCGTAATATCCCTGGCAGATTAACATCATAAATATTTTTAGCTCCCTCATTGACTTTAGGTAAAAGTTCTTTCAGCAAAATATAATCTTTATTAGGATATGCAGTATGCCAGATTGGATAAATTACTTCATGAAAATCATATAATTCTTTAACAGATGAATTAATTTCTGATGAATGTTCTTCGTGTTGTGAGTAAATAGTATTTATACACAACAATAAAATAAATCCTAAAATGATAGATGATTTTTTCATTAGGCTCTCCATAAAATATTTTTGCATTTTTAATACTTTAAGTTAAGAATGTTTAACTAATTTACTTACATGCTTTTTGTTGAAAAATAATATACTTACTTGTATTTTTAATTAATAAATAATTAGGACAAATATGGCAGATCATTTAATCGCACACTGCGAAATACCAACAACAGATTTAAATAAATCTAAAGAATTTTATCACAAAGTCCTTGGCTGGGACTTCAAACCATTTGGTTATGATTATTTACTTTTTAATAATCATAAAGGGACAATGGTAGGATTAAGAAAAGTTGATGAGGTTATTCAGGGAAATTCTACAGTCTTTCATGTTAACATTCCTGATATCGATTCAATTCTGAAAAGAGCAAAAGAAAACGGTGGTGCTGTTAAGAGAACTAAAACCGTAATCCCTGCTATGGGCTGGTATGCCTTGTTTAATGATCCTGACGGAAATACTATCGGTCTGTATCAGAAAAGCTAAAAATTAAAAATAAAGTAATGGAATGTTGGAGAAATGAAATCTGACATTCCATTATTCCTTCATTCCATCATTTCGTCTTTTTATTCACTTTTTATAATTTTATAACTGTGGGTTATCTCAACAGATTTCTGAAGCATTGCAGTAACGCTGCAATATGTTGTTTGTGATAATTCGATAGCACGTTCAACATCTTTTTCAGCTACATCTTTTCCATAAAATAAAAACTCAATATGAATTTTTGTATAAACCTGCGGATGTGTTTCTTGTTGTTCAGCAGTAATATTAATCTCAAGGTTATCTAACTTAGCTCTTTTCTTTTGCAGAATTGCTACAACATCACTGCCTGTGCATCCGGCAAGACTTAATAAAATTAATTCTTTAGGACGAATACCTGCATTGCTGCCAAAAAAATTTTCAGGTCCGTCCATTGTTATCCAATGATTTGAATCGGTTTTACCAACGAATGTAATTCCTTGTAATTGTTTTACAAATGCTTTTTTAACTGCCATTTTTTTCCTTCAATAAAGTTTAAAATATTTCTGAAGTAAGATGATTGTAATAAGAATTGGTTACAAATAATTAATGTATGTTCAGAATATCCTGAAGGATTGGCTTTAATCCTCTAAAGAACAATTCCACAGCAATAACCATAACAATTAAGCCCATAATCCGGGTTAAAACCTTATTTCCGGTTTCACCAAGAAATCCCAGAATTCTTCGTGAACTCAAAAGTATGATATGGGTCAATCCCATCACTAATAAAATTGCTACAATAAGAAGCGATTTATGAGTTAAATCCGGTGCATCATTCATCAATACGATTGAAATAGTGATAACTCCGGGTCCGGTTATCATTGGAACCCCAAGCGGAGCAATTGCAAAATTTTTAACTGCTTCCTCATCCTGTTCATCATTTGTATTTATACGGGTTAATTTTCCTCTTAACATATCATAACCTGAAAGGAAAAATAGAAATCCGCCAACAATTTTAAGTCCGTTTACAGATATATTAAAAATATCAAAAATCAGATTACCGCCGAAAGTAAAAAGTAAAAGAACAATCAATGCAGTTGATGTTGCTTTAAGTGCAATAGCAGCAGCTTGTTTTGATGTCATTCCATCAGTCAATGTTGTATAAACAGGAATAACACCAAGCGGGTTTATCATGGTAAACAACGATGTAAATGCAAGTAATGTAAACTGAAGAATTGAATCCATAAAATTTAATCCATTTTAATTTATTAAATACAAGTTATCCGCGTGCTATTGTTTTAATTAACTCCCACGCATTTTGAATATGTCGTCTTTCGTGTCTGATTCCACCAATAGTTAGTCTGATTACAAATTTTCCATAGAGCTTAGTATGTGAAAGAAATATTTTTCCTGTAGTATTTATTTTTTCTAAAAGTTCTTCATTGATTTTATTTAACTCATCTTCTGTTTTATTACCGGGATTATATCTGAAACATACTGTTGAAAATGGAACCGGCGCAACTAACTCAAAGTCTTTTGCATCACTAATCCAACTTGAAAATTCCTTAGCCCAGCTTATTTGTTGTTTCAGACGGTTAGCAATTCCTTCAACACCAAAATACCGGATTATAAACCAAAGCTTTAGAGAACGGAATCTTCTGCCAAGCTGATATCCATAATCCATAAAGTTTTCAACTTCGCTATCCTGAGCGGTTTTTAAATATTCAGGCACAAGACTGAATGCTCTTTTTAAGATATCTTTTTTTCTTGTTAATAAAATACTTAAGTCAAGCGGAGTAAACATCCATTTATGCGGATTGATAACGATTGAATCGGCTCGTTCCCAACCTTTTGAAACCCATCTCATTTCAGGAACCATTGCAGTAACTCCGGCATAAGCAGCATCGATGTGAAACCATATATTATATTTTTCTGCTATGTCAGCAATTTGTTCAACCGGATCAACACTTGTTGTTGAAGTTGTTCCAACAGTTGCAACTACACAAAATGGTTTGTAACCTTTTTTGATATCTTCATTAATAGCTTCTTCAAGTTTTTCAGGAATCATTTCAAACTTTTCATTAACAGGAATTTTGCGAATACCATCCAATCCGACTCCTAAAAGAAGTGCACCTTTATCAATCGAGCTATGTGCTTGTTCTGAACAATATAAGATTATTTTAGGAAGATCTTTTCTGCCCGCAACTCCCTTTTCTCTGAATCCAAGATTAAGCTGCTCTCGCGCTGAAGCAATTGCATGCATTGAACTTGTTGAAGCAGTATCGTAAATGATGCCCCAATAATTTTCAGGTAAACCAACCATTTGACGAAACCAGTTCATCATTGATTTTTCCATTTCAGTTACAGTTGGTGAAGTCTTCCATAACATACCATTTGAAGTGAAAGCGGCAGTAAGAAGCTCAGCTAAAATTCCGGGACCGCTGGAAGTAGTATTAAAGTATGCCATAAATCCGGGATGATTCCAATGTGTAATTCCATCTAGAAGAACTTTATCAATATCAGATAAAACTTTTTCAATCTCTTCTCCATTTACCGGAGGAGTTTGTGGAATTCTCTTCGTTATATCGCCGGGTTTAACTTTTGGGAGCACCGGAAATTTTTCAATGTTGTTCAGATAATCAGCAATCCAATCAATTAATTGATGACCGGCTTTGCGAAATTCTTCCTTGGGCATATCGTTCATGTCAATATTCCGTTAATTTTAAAATAATTGGTGTAAAATTAGTGATAAATAGCGGCAAATTATCATTCTAAAATTATCTGAGTGTTACAAAATTATTACTAAGGAATTGCTTATAGATATACTTTTATTCTTTAATTATCAGAAGATGAAAAATTTTGCAAACTTAAAAGATTGACAATGCGTTACATTTTCTGCATTCATAATTTGTTTTATATAATTTTTCGGAGGTCTTATTACTATTTAATTCTCTTTCTTACAGATACAAATTTTCATAAGTTGAATTATGCAAATCAAAAAATTATTTCAAATATGAAAACCCAGATAAAAACATTTCAGTTTATTGTAATACTTTTCTTTATGATTTTTTATGTAGGCTGCAATAACAGATTCCCTTTAGAACAGGATATTACAAAAACTCAAAACAGTTTTCTTAATCAAGACAGCATTAAAGTTAACTTTCCGGAAATAATAAAAAATAAAATAACTCTTATGACGATGATTTATACTCATTGTCCGGATATCTGCCCAATGACAACTCATAATATGAGTTTAGTTGAACAGAAATTGCCGGATAACTTAAAAGATAAAGTTAGGTTTGTTGTAATTTCTTTTGACCCCAAAAGAGATAGCCCCTCAGTTTTTAAAGAATATGCCGAAATAAGAGATTTGTCTTTTAAAACTTGGACATTCCTTACTGGAGATGAACAAAATACAAAAGAGGTTATGCTCAAGTTTAATATAGTTGCTATTCCTGCTGACTCAACTTATTATGATGATGGAACTCTTAGTTACAATGTAATCCATACAGATAGAATTTCTTTAATTGATCAGGAAGGAAAATTACGAGCTAATTATAAAGGCAGCACAGCAGATCTGAATATGCTGATAGAAGACATTAAGTATTTAGCAGATTGAAAAATTTTTAACTATAATTTTTTGTGTTTTAGTGGCAGAAAATATTTGCCA
Source organism: Bacteroidota bacterium (assembly GCA_022708025.1). GTDB lineage: Bacteria > Bacteroidota > Ignavibacteria > Ignavibacteriales > Ignavibacteriaceae > IGN3. The sequence continues at coordinate 92,570 of JAKIZM010000004.1, forward strand.
CCAAAGCACCAAGGCACAAAAGAACACTAAAGGAAATACTAAATAAACTTTCGTGAAGTTTAGTGATTTCGTGTTTTAGTGGCAGAAATACTTGCCAACAAAGCACTGAGATATAAAAGAACACTAAAAGAAATATTAAATAAATTTTCGTGAAGTTTAGTGATTTCGTGTTTTAGTGGTAGAAATACTTGCCAACAAAGCACTGAGATATAAAAGAACACTAAAAGAAATATTAAATAAATTTTCGTGAAGTTTAGTGATTTCGTGTTTTAGTGGCAGAAAAACATTTGCCACCAAAGCACTAAGACACTAAAGGACACAAAAAGAAA
>JAKIZM010000049.1 GCA_022708025.1 Bacteroidota bacterium
TCTAATTGTATTAAGAGTCAATTAAAATATTGTAGTGACCGAACTCCTGTTCGTTCAGGATTTAAGAAATAATTTTTATTTAAGTTTAATAAAACAAACCCAACCTCTTTAAGAAGTTGGGTTTGTGAAAGCAACATTTTACTTGAGCAGCATCATCTTTTTTGAAGAGATAAATTCACCGGCTTGCAATCTATAGATATAAACTCCGCTTGCTAATCCTTTGGAATCAACTTTAACTTCATAAGTTCCTTTTTGTAAAAATTCATTAACAATAACTTTAACCTCCTGTCCAAGAATATCATAAATTTTTAATGTAACCATCCCATCTTCAGGCAATGCGTATCTTATTGTTGTTAATGGATTAAAAGGATTTGGGTAATTCTGAAAAAGATTGTAACTCTTGATTGCAATAGGTTCACCCGGTTTATAAGCCATTAAAGAAAAATTGTTTTTATACTCCTGAATTGCTTTTTGAACATTTTCTCGTGCAACAGTAATTGAATTTATTGCATCTGTTCCTCTTCCAAGAATAAAAGCACCTAAAATATCAACCGGTTTATCCACCGATAGCTTAAACGGACCAGTGGTTAATATACAACTTAAATCTGAAGATATTTCGCAAATCCAACCAACCTGAGTTACAGGATCGCCGGAATACCAAAATTTGCTATCCACTTCATTACAATCAATTCCACCCTTAACACTTCCATAAATCCAATTACACGGATCCGGTGAACTACCCAATCTGGTTTTGCCTTTCATAAGGTTTCTTAATTCAGCAATTGTACCTGGACCTCTAATATTAGGTGCACCATTCAGGTTACTAATAAATGCAGAAATATTTTGATTCTTAGAAGATGGAATCATTTCCTGTCCAATAATAGTTCCTAATTTCATATAAGCCGTATCAGTTGATAACCCTGTTTGAACAACAGGACCTTGCAGCAAGGTTGTAAAGAAAGCCGGAGGATTTATTCCATAGCCATACCATGAGAAAGAGGTATCCGGGCCTGAATTATAAACAAACCCGGAATTCAATATAGTGTCACAGCCCGGAATATCATCAGTAGGATCAGCCCCTAAATCTGTATCCGACCAATAACTAAAATAAACAGAATCATAATCAACATTAGATTTGTTCGTTACTTTATATCGTATAAAAATCATATCTTCAAATTGAGGCTGCTCTGAATAAAAAACTGTTTGTGCAATTTCAATTTCTTTCAGAGAACTTTCAAACCTTCGCTGATTTTTAGGCACACCATCATTACATACAAACCAGATTGTTTCATCACCAATTATAAGAGGCATATCTTCATTAGGGTCCCAAATTCCGTTAAAGTTTTTATCAATAGGATTATATATTCCATCGTTATCGCCATCATAAAATTCAGCGCCTAACTCAACCGCTTTCTTCCAAACATTCCACGAATTTCCAAATGGAGGGTCATTAGCTTTAACAACATAAATTGAATTTTCAATTGCATTAGGATCGGAGCCAACCGGACCAGGGAGATAATCACTAATAAGACCGCTGGTAAAAACACCGTTTGCCCATATTCCATCTGAATCAAGACCTGAAAGAGCAAAACCTCCTGTAAATAAAAACTCGACATTATCATAATACCCATTTGGTGCTTCAATTATTATATTTTTGCTTGAGCTTTGATAAAATGAAAAATTATTAATATCAGTAATAGTTAAAAATAATGTGACAACAGCACTAGTTATTGAACCAGGTATTGCTGCATTTCTATTAACTGCAAGTCTGAACTTATTCGTTTGAATTAAATAAGAATTATAGTTGTCAAGCCTTACATCATCAAAGATGTTTGAATAAATCTTATCATTAGCTTCATTATCGTTATGCAATCCATCGTCATAAAGTTCGCCCAATACACCGCTATCATTAATTTTTACTTCTACCTTTTTGATTTCTTCATTATTAATTACAATAGCAGAAACCACAATTTTATTTTTTAGATTAGCAATATTTCTGATTGAACTATGAACTATACAAGGAGGCGTACTAATTTCTTTATTAATTCCAGGAATGAAAAAGGTTAAATTATAATCTCCACTAAATCTCTGAGTAGTAAACGATATTATTGGTTCATTACCAAAGGCAGCTACATTATTAAAATTATCATCCCCAATGTATTTAGTAACTTGTTCTTCGGCAGACCAGTTAGTGCCAAATGTCGTACTAGTCATATAAAAAAGATCATTTGGGTCGTAATTGATAACTTCATAAGGCGAGTAGCTAAAACGAAAACTTGATTTCTTTTGATAAACTAACCAAAGCTTTTTATCATTTGTACAAACAGTTCTAACTGAGTTTACCAGAGTATCAAAACTAAAAATTACATCCGGTGTTGACCAGGTTACACCTGAATCTGTACTGCTAACACGATAAAGAACACTATTCGGATTATTAACAATATAATATGCATGCAGAGTCAGATTATCTTCAACCTGAACACTAAGATTGAATTTTTTTTCATTTCCGGAATTAATAATGTAAGGTAAGTCAGACCAGGTTTCCCCACTATCAGTACTTTTCTTTAACCAGAGAAATTCGTATTTGATATCTGAATAACTAAGGAATAATACATTATCATCTGACTTAACTAATGAAAGATTTTCAGCCCTTTTAAAATATGGTGGAAGAAGACATGCGCCAATATTCTTTAACGCAGTCCAACTATTTCCATTATCGTCAGAAATTATATAGGTTATGGAGTCCCGAAGAATAGACCAGGATAATATTATTCGATTTTGATTAACCTGAATTGCAGTTAAGTAGATTTTTTCTTGAGGCAAAATAATCGTAATTGATTTGATAAACTTTTCTGATTGCCAGCTCTTTCCTGTATTTAAAGATCGGATAGAAAAAATGGAATCTTGAGTACTATTTAGATAAAACAGAATAAGTTCTGTTTCACTTAAAGATAATATTGCGGATTCTTTAACATTTTTCTGTGTTAATTCTATTTTTTGAAAATCTGAAACTTGTGCAAACACCGTCCCAAGGAAAAAAGCCGAACTAAAAAACATAATACAGAAAGTGATTACCCTTAACATAATATCACCTCTTTTAATAATATTATAATGTACGAAAACTAAATCTTATTGTAAATAGAGGCTTTATTTTCTCAGATGTGCAAGTTCATTTCCGATTTTTAGTCTAATCAGTCCGTCTGCGCTTCCAATCCAAAGATTAGTTCCATCAAAATAAAGAGAGGAGATATTTGAAGTGGTAAGTTTGAGCTCAGTAAGGTCAATCGGTGTAACTTTCTTAGTAATACGATTAATTAAATATAATCCTTTTCCGTATTCTTCTTTGTCGTTCTTATTAAACTCATATACTGCAGCCCATATATAGTTTCCGGTTCTTACCAAAGAATAAATTCCGTTTCCGCCAAGCCCATTTGCCTTTGAAATTCTATCCCATTTTAATTTTCTATCCCAAACATATATTCCTCCGGGATTATAATCGGGCTGATCTTTAGTTACAAACTCATCAGTGCCAAACCAGATTTCTTTCGGCATAAAAACAAAATCTGTAACTGAAACTGATTGCCCTTCAGTATTAAAGTTCCGCCCGCTGTTTTTAAAATAAGACCAGGCAGATTTATCATCTATCTTTTGTTTGTTTAAAAATTTATGAACTCCGGACTCGGCACCAAACCATACAACACTATCCCCTTCAAATGAAATTGTATTAAAGTTATTTGTTTTTTCATCACCATTCTGAATACGATTATAATCTGTGAACTTATTTGCTTTTACATCAAAGACAGTAACATTTCTGAATCTACCTATCCATAATCTGTTTTTCTTTTCATCAAAGGTTAAACTTCTAATCCAATTTCCGAATTCACCGCCCTGAGCAAATTTTCTCTTGATCCATTTTTTTGTTTTTTTAGAATAGATAAATAAACCTTCACTTGCCCCTGCCCAAACAAAATCCTTACTTGCTGCCACACAATGAAAAAGATCATTTTCAAGATTGCTGGTTTTACTTGAATAGTTTGTCCACTTACCATCTTTAAACGAGTATTGATAAATACCCTGTCCGTAAGTTGCAACCCATAAGTAACCGCCTTCCTGTTTTATATCGGTAACTCTTGCACCTTCCAGAAATGATTGAACTTCTATTTGTGCAAAGTTCTGTGGAATAAAAAGTATGCTAATTAAACACATTATTTTTATTAAATGATTCATCTGTTTTCAATAGTGGAAAGTAATAAATAACAAAACAGTTCAGGCAATAAAGCTAACTTCCAGTTCTGTTTGTTCTGTTTCTTCAAATGTGCAATCGAAATGTTTTTCAAAACCTTTTTTAATAGACATACTTAGTTTTTGATAATCGATTTCTTTTTTTAATACTGTTTGCAGGTCAGTTGTTACTGCTACGATTTTATTTAACATTTCACTTTTGCGATTGTCATCAATTTTAAGATATTCAACAATGTTCTGATAATAATTTCCGCACAATATTGATCCCTGCTGTAGGATTATATTATCACATATTCTTTGTGCACTTCTTACAAATAATTTATCATAAAAATAAATTCCGTTTCTTGCAGAAATAATATTATCAACGTCATCATTAAAAAACTCTTTTAAACCTGATTGATTGTCTTTATGTTCAATTGCATTTAACTCCGGATCAAACATAATTAATCCTTTTTTAAGAGCTGTATTGATCTCATTATTAAAATTCTCTTCAGAAAAGTTTTCACTAATTGAATAAATAACCGAATAAGATAATTCTGTGCTGTGCATAAATGCACTGCCTTCGGTGGGTCTTTTAACTACATCAATCATATTGTATTTTGCTTTTTTAAGATCAATCTCATCTTCTGATTGATTTAATCCGAGTGAAATACAGTAAGGATGCCATCGATATAATCTGAGATATGAAGTATCCGGTTCAGGATTTTCAGATAAGAACAGATCAAAATCCATATTGAATCTGCCGCTGTTTAAACCTGAGTTAAGAAACTTCCAATTCATTTTCCGATAATTCCTCTTTTACTGCTCCTTATAAAAGAAATTATTTCCCCAACATAATTATTATCAGATAACTCAGATTCAACTTTCTTAATACCTTCTGATACATTTAAACCGGAGTTATAAATATAATCGTAAGCTTTCTTTAATATTTCAATATCCGAATTACTAAACCCTCTTCTTCTTAATCCAACTGTATTCAATCCTTCAAACTTAATCGGATTTCTTCCGCTCAGCACATATGGAGGAATATCTTTTACAGCAACTGAATTAACTCCCATCATTGCGTGCTTACCAATCCGACAAAACTGATGGACTCCGCACATTCCACCCAAAATTGCCCAATCATCTACAGAAACATGTCCGGCAAGCTGAACTCCGTTTGCAAGTATAACATTATCACCGATAACACAATCGTGAGCAACATGAGTGTATGCCATCAATAAACACTTTTTACCAACTTTTGAAAAACCTGTTTCTTTTGTACCTCTGTGTAGAGTAGCAAATTCATGTATTACAGTATCATCACCTACATAGAAATAAGAAATTTCGTTCTGAAATTTTAAGTCCTGAGGAATATGTGATACCGAAGCTGACTGTTTTATTTTGACTCTGTTACCAATTCTTGCACCATTGTAAATAACCACCGATGGTCCGATCTGACAATCATTTCCAATCTCTACATCATCTTCGATTATTGCGTATGGTGCTACCGTAATATTATCACCAAGTTTAGCTTTGTTGCTTACAATAGCGGTTGGATGAATATTATTCATTTTAATCTTCAGCTTTTCTTGGTCTATCAACAATACCTGCCATAAAATCTGCTTCAGCCACAAGTATATCATCAACATAAACTTTACCAGCCATAGTAAATATCTTTGATTTCTTCTGAAGCATCTCTACTTCCAGAAACAGTTGATCACCCGGCACAACAGGTTTACGAAATTTGGCATTATTTATCTGCATAAAGTAAACCAGCTTTTCTTCAAAATCAGGAAGTGAGTTCAGTAAAAGAATTCCGCCTGTCTGAGCCATTGCTTCAATAATTAAAACACCGGGCATTACCGGCTGTCCCGGGAAATGTCCCTGAAAAAACGGCTCATTTACAGTAACACTTTTTACTCCGATTACTTTTTTCTCTACTTCAAGATGAACTATTTTATCAACTAATAAAAACGGATATCTGTGAGGAAGTATTCTGCTGATAGCATTAACATCAAATACAACGCCTTCCTTTTTAACAAACTGAAATTTCTTTACTAATTTTTTCTGCTGATAAAGTTTTCTAATTTGTTTTGCAAATTCAACATTCGCTTTATGTCCAGGTCTCGCTGCAAGAATTTGTGCTTTAATCGGTACACCAATTAATGCAAGATCTCCTATCAGATCTAAAAGTTTATGTCTTACTGGTTCATTTTTATAACGAAGTTGTTTATTGTTCAAAATTCCCTTTTCACCCAAAACAAATTTTTCACTTATACCAATTCTTGCACCCAGATCATCAAGCTGTTTTTGATTTAACTGACGATCAACAATTACAACAGCATTATCGAGATCGCCGCCTTTAATCAAACCCTGATTTGCTAAATCTTCAACTTCACTTAAAAAACAAAAAGTTCTTGCAGATGCAAATTCAGTTACGAATTCTTTTTCAAGATCAAACAATCCCGTATGCTGACTGCCCAAAGCAGGATTTTGATAATCAACCATAACTGTTAATCTGTATTTATCTAACGGCAACGCAACAATATCAACCTGCCTGGCAGCGTCTGAATACATAACTGTTTCATCAATAATCAGGTAATCTTTAGGGGCATCCTGTTGTTCAATTCCGGCTTCCAATAAAGCATTAACATACGAAATCGCACTGCCGTCACCAATTGGCGGTTCCATACCATCAAGTTCAACATTAATATTATCAATTTGAAGTCCGGCAATTGCAGCTAAAACGTGCTCAACAGTATGAACTTTTGCCTCACCAATTCCAATTGTTGTTCCTCTGGAAATATCAACAACATTATCTGCTATTGCAGGTATTTCAGGATTTCCACCAAGATCAACACGAATGAATTTAATTCCGGAATTAATTGGTGCCGGTTTAAAAGTCATTGTACATTCTGTGCCTGTATGTAAACCAATTCCACTTAAAGAAACCGGTTTAGAGATTGTCCTCTGAAGTTCTACCATTATTCTTCCATTTTTTTATAAAATTGTTGAAAAAATAGCAAGATAGCTGACGAAATACAATCTGCTGTAAGATAGGAAAGCAAATAAAAATCAGCCGAGTTTTTCTTTAAGCTTTTTAATTTCTTCCTGTAACTCGTTTATTTTCTTAACATAATCCGGAAGGTTATGATAATGTGCATATAATTTTTGAGCAGTTTTAATTTCTCTTGCAGGTGCACCAAGATAAAATCCCGGTTTAGTTATTGATTTGGGAACACCTGATTGTGCAGCAATAATAACATTATCAGCAATTTCAATATGTCCTACAAGACCAACCTGACCGGCAAGAATACAATGATTACCAATTTTCGTACTGCCGGATATTCCACTTTGAGCTGAGATTACTGTGTGTTCACCAATTTTTACATTATGAGCAATCTGAACAAGGTTATCAATCTTACTACCTCGTTGGATTATTGTTGAACCAAAAGCAGCTCTGTCAACAGAAACATTGGAACCTATTTCAACATCATCTTCAATTATTACATTTCCAATTTGCGGAATTTTCAAATACTCATCTTTTTCATTTTTACTATAACCAAATCCATCGCTTCCAATTACAGAATTATTATGAATTATTACATTGTTTCCTATGACACTATTCTCTCTTATACTTACATTAGAATGAATGACAGTATTATTTCCGATCCTGGTCTTATCCATTATAGTTGAGTTATGCAGAATTATTGTATCATCACCGATTACACAATCAGCAGAAACAACAACATTTTTTCCAACCGCAACATTTTTTCCAAGCTTTGCTGAAGGGTGAATAAAAGCAGTTGAATCTATACCTGTAAGATTCACTTTAGGATTAAAGTACTTTCTGACAATATTAAAAAATGCTTTTTCGGGAGATTCGCACTCAATATAGGTTATGTCATCTCTGGTTTTATTAAAACCGGTTTTAACAATTATTGCACTTGCTTTTGTAGTGGGAAAGAATTTTTCATAAGCAGATAAATAAAGAAAAGTAAGGTCTCCCTGAGCGGCTTCTTCAATCTTTGCAACATTATTTATAATAACAGTTTCATCACCAGATATTTTTCCATTGGTTAAAGAAGCAATTTCACCGATACTTATTTTCATCATAACTATTTCAGCTTAAGCCTATCTAAAACTCTGGAAGTCAAATCATATTTTTCTTTTGCAAACAGTATCATTATATCGCCGCTGCGATCAAAAACGAAATCAAAATCTTCCTGTTCAGCTAATTCTTTAAGCGCAATAAAAATTTTATTTTGTACGGGTTTCATAAGTTCATCTTGTTTTTGAAAAAGCTCGCCGTTAGTACCAAATTTCTTTTCGCGATACTGAGCCATATCAGTTTCAAGTTTAACAAGTGCTGCTTCTGTTTCAGCTCTCGTCTGATCACTCATTATCAACTTTCGTTTTTCATAGTCATCATACTTTGTCTTCCATTCATTTTCCATCTTGTTTAATTCGCCTTGCCACTCTTGTATAAGAGCATCAAGCTTTTGTCTTGCATCCTGAACATCGGGCAGTTGATCCATAATTGTATCAGAATCTATGTACCCGATTTTTAGTTGTGCAAAAGAAATTGAAGAAACGAGAATAAAAATGGAAGCTATAATTATCTTTTTCATTTTCAGACCTGTGTTAATTTAACTTATCCTAAGATGTGAAATAAAACAATAAAGTTCTCTCCAAAAATTTATGGAGAGAACTATTATCATTTAATAAAATTAATTTCCTCTTCTAAGTCTGTCTAATACTTTAAAAGTTATATCAAAAGCTGAATCAGCATAAAGCAGGATAATATCACCGCTTTTATCAAAAACAAACTGCATATTTTCTTCCTTAGCAACTTTTTCAATTGCAGCATAGATTTTTACTTTTATCGGAGCAAAAAGTTCTTCTTGTTTTTTAAATATCTCACCCGTGCCTTGTGTAAATTTAGCACGTCTGAAATCAACAAGATTTTGTTCCATCATAACAATTTTTTGCTGGAATTCTGTCTTCTTTGCATCAGTCATTGTTTCAGCTTGTTTTTGATAATCTGCAATTGCCTGTTGATATGCCAACGTCATCGAATCAAGCTGAGCAGAATATTTATTTGTCAATGCATCAAGATCACCCTGAGCTTTAATAGCTTCAGAAAATTGTGTAAGTATTACCTCAGAATCTATATAACCAAGTTTTAATTGAGTTTGCGAAAATGAAACTGAACTTAAAATAATAAGAGTAAACACCAAAATGTAATTTTTCACTACTTTTCCTCGTCTTTTTAATTGATTTATATTTTTAACTAAAATCCTCTTCCAAATTGAAAATGGAAAAGCCATTCAGGATCTTTTCCATCAGTAATTTTACGATCAAAACCATAACCAAGATCAAATCCTATCAGACCAATTGGGTTTATTAATAATCTGGCACCAACACCAACAGATCTGCGAAGGTCAAAAATATCTGTTTTCTGAAAACTTTCAAAAACATTTCCTGCTTCCACAAATGTTAACAACCACAAAGGTATCGGTTCCTGCACGACTGATAATCTTATTTCTGCACCAAATTTTGCCATTACTTTTCCGCCAATAACTTGTCCGGTAGCAGGATTAATTGGGCCTACTGTCCGATCATCATAACCTCTGAGCGGGGTCGTAGCAATTATAAGGCCATTACCACCCATATAAAAATATTCAAAGGGTTGAATATTTGTGCCTGCAACTATCTCATCAATATATCCTAAGTCTGCAATTGTATATAAAGTTATACGATTTGAATTAAATAATCTACGATACCATTCAGCAGTAAATCCAATCTTAAGATAGTCAACATCACCAGGAAGAAAAGCACCACCTGAAAGTTCAACATCTAATTTCAATGATGAACCGACCGATGGAAAAATCGGATTGTCAATATTTCTACGTGTGATAAGTGCACCGACAGAAAACTGATTGCTCTTACCTTCACGATAATATCTTTGTCCTTCAATTACATTATTATACTGATATCTGAATCTTCCCTGAACATAGAAAAAGTCATCAGGCCATTTTAATCTTCTGCCAACTCTTATTGTACCACCTGATTGCCGCAGATCATAAACATATTGTTGTCTTGTATCAAAAACTTCAACACCAACAGAAGTCGGGGTATCAAACATCCATGGCTCAGTAAATCCTAAAGTAAATGTTCTGTATAAACTCCCAACACCAAACTGCCAGTTAAAACTAAGAACCTGCCCGCCGCCAAGTCTGAACGGTTCACTTATTGAAAAGTTAGTTAAAGTAACACCAATGGCGCCACTAAAACCAAAACTTCCGCTGTAACCGACAGATGCATTTAAATAGTCGCTTGATTTTTCTTCTACTTTAAATCCAATATCAACAGTGCTGTCACTTGATAACTTTGTTGTGATACCTTCCGGTCCATAGAGCTGCTCAACGCTAAAGTATTGAAGATTAGCAAGATTCTGCACACTTCTGAATAACAGACCACGATTAAAATAATCACCGGGAATTGCATATAACTCACGGCGGATTACTTTATCCTTGGTTTTATCATTTCCATAAATATCAACACGTCCGATTCTAAACTGATTTCTTTCTTCAACTCTTATTGTAACATCTATGGAATCATAACCAACTTTTGTTTCTTTTGTCTGAAGATTAAAGGTAAGATATCCATTGTCTAAGTAAAGTGCAGATACATCCGATTGTTTTTCATTCCCTCTCAGATTCTGTTCAAACTTTTCCAAGTTATAAACATCACCACGTGCAAAATCCAATCTTTCTGAGAGAACATTTGAAGGATAAACTGTATTACCTTCCCAGTTTATATTTCTTATTTTGTATTGCGGACCTTCATAAACATCCATAACAATATGCAGATCTTTTTTGTCTTCTGAATAGATCAATGAATCTGATAAAATTTCAGCATCACGGTAACCGTTTTTCTTATAAAAATTAATTATAAGCTCTTTATCCTTTGCATAATTTTTAGGATCAAATTTTCCTCCGCCCCAGAACTTCCACCATTTTTTTACTGATGTCTTATCCATTTCATCACGCAGATCGCCGTCATCAAAAGCTTCGTTATTATTAAAAGAGATCTCACGAATTGTTACTTCTTCTCCTTCTTTGATAAGCAATTTCAACAACAATCTCTCTTTGATCTTATTTATAAGATTAGATGATTTTGCCTCACTCCCGCTGTATTTAAGTTCATACTCGTCAGCAAGATCTGATACATTTCTCCACCTGACAAAAACGTCTTCTCCAATAGTATCAGCAGTAAAATAATTATAATAAACCGGAGTTATTACTGTATTAAAGTAACCTTTCTCTTCATATAAGCTGTTAATCCTCTGAATAAGTTTTGCAACTTCCTGCGGTTTAAGAATTGCACCTCTTAAAAAAGTAATTTTCTTTTCAATATCACTTTCACCAATTTCATCATTCCCTTCTATAACAACCTTTTCAAGTCTGGGATATTCTTTTACCTTTATTATAAGAAAAACACCTTCATTAACCTGCTTATCAATAACTATTTGTACATCAGAAAAAATATTAAGTGCCCATAAATTTTTAATAGCTGTTATTGTTTTATCTCCCGGAACTTGTATCTCATCACCCACTTTTAATCCTGAGACAACAATTATTGTACTTATATCTGAAGATTTATTGCCCTCGACAGAAATTCCAAGAACTTTATATGTATCTCTCTGCTGACCTATTAGATTTATATTAAAAAATATAAATGAAATTAATAATAAATATTTAAGAGATCTGATTGGGGAGGAAATGAACATTCTTCGGACCTTTTTTCCTTTACTTCTTTTTTATTTGTTCGCTAACTTTGCCAAACCTTCTTTCTCTTTTCTGAAATATTTTAATAGCATCGTATAAATCATATTTCGAGAAATCAGGCCAAAATGTTTCTGTAATTACAAACTCAGAATAAGCTATTTGCCAAAGTAAAAAATTACTCACTCTGAATTCACCGCTGGTTCTAATCACTAAATCAGGATCTGGAATGTCTTTAGTTGTAAGAAAAGAAGAAACAAACTTTTCATCAATATCTTGTTCTGCAACTTTTCCTTTTTCAGAAAGTTTTGAAATTTCCTTTATTGCCTCAAGCAATTCCCATCTTCCGCTGTAGCTTAAAGCAAGATTCAGCACCATTTTTTTGTTATTTCTTGTTCTTTCAATATCCATTTTTAATTGCTTTTGAACTTCTTCCGGTAATGCATCCAGATCTCCGATGGTTGTAAGACGGATATCGTTCTCATTAAGTTCATTAACTCTGTCTTTAAGGCTTTTAAGCAGAAGTCTCATCAATGTTGATACTTCATCTTTAGGTCTCTTCCAGTTTTCGGTAGAAAAAGTATAAAGAGTCAGAAATTTAACTCCAATTTCTGCACAAGCTTCAACAATTTCTTTAACAGTATCAACACCTCTTTTATGCCCGGCAACTCTTGGTAAGCCTCTTTTTTTTGCCCACCTGCCATTACCATCCATAATGATTGCAATATGAACCGGAATTTCACCTGACTTTTTTAGCTCTTCCTGAATATTTTTATCCTTAACGGAGTCCTTCTTCAGCAAATTCAATTCCTATTATTGATTTAGCGTGTAAAATTAGTTTTAGCTTGCCTGAATGTCAAGGTAACTTACACTTACTGATTTTAGTCGGCAGGTAAAAAATAGCGAGCCGAATTGCAAAAAATATATGCTATTTGGAATGACCTTATCAACAAACCGAATTCTTTGGAAGCTTTAACAGTCGATAAAGGCTTATTAAAATATTAGTCTGGGTTTAAATTAAGAAAATAAAACCTTTTCAGATTTTTTATCCTTAAAACCTGAAATATCATCTCTGTAGCTTATCTGAAATAATTTTATGTTCTTTTTTGTATCAGCATCTAATTCTTCAAGCAGGGTTTTTGCTTTTTTAAAATTGATAAAAGATACGCCCACGAAAAGCTGCACTTTTCTATTTGATCCTTTTAAATGACGATTTGCTAAATAAGCAAGTTTATTTTTGATTATTACAGGATCATTAAAATCCTGATCGCTTAAAGTAATCCCGATAGCAAAAGTATTTTTATATTTTGCTATTGCATCAACTTCAAATCCGCCAATTGCAGTAGGTTCAGGTAAATATGTTCCGAATTTGCGAAACAAAGTTAAATAACCTTTTTTCCAGAACTCTTCAATAAGCATATCCACATCTTTTCTTCTATCACTATCCATTTTTTCTCCTTACGATGCCATTGGGATTATTGGTATAATCGGTGAAAATTTTCTTTTTTCAAGCACTTTAATATTTGCAATTTTATTATATGCAAACTTTCTTATTTCACTCGAGCCCGAAATTTTACCATAAATAACTTTATTACCATTTTTATCTGTCATTATATAATATGGTTCAATTAAGAACTCATCCAATCCATATAAAAATTTTAATCTGTTTCTGTTCTTAATAGCTGTTTTAAATATTTCTGTTTTCATTATCATCTCCTTCTAATTCATCCATCTTAAAACACCAGTAACCTTACCAACAATAGAGAACTCATTTTTATTCTCAACAATTATAGGCTGATAGTTTTTGTTTTGAGGTATCAATCTTATGATGTTATTTTTATTTTCATAAATTTTTACTGTTACTTCATCTTCAACCCGTGCAACTATCGTATCACCGTTTTTTACAACTGCTTTGGGAGATATAATAACAAGATCTCCTTCAAATATTCCAGCTTCGATCATACTATCGCCTTTAACTTTTAACGCAAAAGAATCGTCATCTTTTTTAATGAAAGCCGGATCAATAACAATAGATCCTTCAACATTTTCTTCTGCAGTTATTGGCGAACCCGCTGCAACTCTGCCTATTATAGGAATTTTAAAATTATTTTTTTCCTCACTGTAATTAATAACTTCCAATGAGTCAATTTCACTTTTGTTAATGCTGATACCACGACTGGCATTACTTAAAATATTCAAATATCCTTTTTTTGTTAATGCCTCAAGATGTCTCTTTACTCCGAAAGTGGATGAAATATCAAACTTCTTTCCTATCTCACGCAATGTTGGCGGATAGCCGTTTTCCTGTTGATATTCCTGAATGAAAATAAAAATTCTCTCTTGACGTTCAGTTAATTGTTTTTTCATAAATAGTGCTCATTTGTTTACTTCAAATATAGTGTGCAAATGTTCACTTGTCAAGTAAAAAGTTAAAAAAATTTGAGGAATTAGCAGATGATCTTAGAAAAGTTCTTAAAATAACAGAAGGAAAAGCTATATTTTATAAAAAAAAGAGACACCAACATTGCTGATGTCTCTTCTTTAATTGATTAAATATTATTTATCAGCTAACAGCAAAATCCTTTTTTTCAACCTTGTAAATCCATCCGTGTTCATCTTCTTTTTCGCCGCGATGTATTCCTGTCAGTTCATTAAATAATTTCGTATCCAGTTCACCAGGCTGACCATTATTAAGAGTCATATTTTTATCTTTATAAGTAAGCCATCCAACAGAAGAAATAATTGCTGCAGTACCTGTTCCAAAAACTCCCAACAAATCACCTTTTTCATAAGATGAAATTACTTCCTGGATTGAGATTGGTCTTTCAACAATATTCATATTCCATTCTTTTAATATCTGAATGACTGATCTTCTTGTAACTCCGGGTAAAATTGAACCGTTCAAATTTGGTGTAGCTACTTCATTTTTGAAGGTTACAAAAATATTCATAGTGCCAACTTCCTCTAAATATTTTTGTTCAACACCATCAAGCCATAAAACCTGAGTAAATCCTTTTCTTACTGCTTCCTCAGTTGCTAATAAACTTGCAGCATAATTAGCTGCTGTCTTACATTCTCCCAATCCTTTTCTAACCGCACGCACATAATCATCCTGAACTAAAATTTTTACCGGTTTAAAACCTTCAGGATAATATGCACCAACCGGTGATAACACAATAACAAACTTGTATTCAAAAGATGGTCTTACACCAAGTGCAGGATCGGTACCAAACATAAATGGTCTTATATAAAGTGCTTCCCCTCTTTTAGCTGGTATCCAGTCACTATCTATTGCAACAAGTTCTTTTAATGCTTCCACAACAAAATTTACATCTACTTCAGGCATGCAGATTCGTCTTGCTGAATTATTCAGTCGTTGAATGTGGACATCAGGACGAAATAATACTACTTCATCATTAATGGTTTTAAAGGCTTTCATACCTTCAAAGATTGTCTGTCCATAATGAATAAAAGAAGTTGCAGGGTGCATCGGTAAAGAATCAATTGGTTTTATTGTTGGATTATGCCAGCCTTTCTTCGGGTTATAATCCATTTCGAAAACGTGATCAGTAAATATCTGACCAAAGCCAAGTTTTTCGGGCAATACAATTTTTTCAGCCCGTTCTTTAATAATATATTTAATTTGTTCCATTATAAGTTCCTTCCATTTAATTGGAGGTTATAAGAATTTTATTTGTTTAATAATATAACCTTAATATTGTTATATAAATTTTAATTCTCTTATTTTATTATTAAAATATAAGCATCCACAGCACATAATCAAGAATTAAGATTAATGCTGCAGAAATAACAAAAGATCGTATAGTTGCTAATCCAACGCCCTCAGCACCACCGGTAGTTTTAAAACCAATGTGACATCCGAGTAAAGAAGTTACACCGCCAAAGAAAACAGTTTTTATCAATCCTGAAATAAGATCTGAAAAACTAAAAAACCTGTTAACTGAATTAAAAAAAACTGCGAACGAAACTCCTAAAAAATAATTTGAAACTATATAAGCTCCCAACACTGCAATTGTATTAGCAAATACAACTAAAACCGGCATCATTAAAACGGCTGCTAAAAATCTTGGCATTGCTAAATATCTAACAGGACTTATCGCCATAGTTTCAAGTGCATCAATTTGTTCAGTTACTTTCATAGTGCCCAGTTCTGCTGCTATTGAAGCCCCAACTCTTCCAGCAATAACAATGCCCGTTAAAACAGGTCCTAATTCAGTTATGATCGCTCTTGTTGTTGCACCACCAAGAAATGAAAGCGGAGCAATTCCTTTTAACTGATAAGCAGCCTGCCAGGCAGAAACAGCGCCGGTGAAAATAGCAATTATCAAAACTAACGGAAGAGAGTTTACACCTATATGTTCCATCTGATAAAGTATCAAACGTTTGCTTTTAGGAATCTGACGGAAGCTTTTAAAAATACCCCAGAACAAGTTGGAAATCTGACCAAATTCCTGAAAGAAATTTAATGTTCTGTAGCCTATTTTTTGGAGTGTAACTGATAACATTTTTTCTAATCTTATTATCAAATTTAACTAATTTTATCCGAATAAGTTTTTAAATTTTATATAATATTTTTACAAGCTTATTTTCCTGATTACTTTTATAACAATACATTTATCCAAAACGAGACACAAAAAACACTGTTATTGTTTTATTGCTGTTATAATTAAGCAGGTTTTTTAAACAAAATTTTCTCAATAATGGCATTATAATTACTGTAAATTAGAATCGCTTTTATTGGCGAATTATGTTTAATTAGAAATAGTTTATTACTGTCAAAAATTATTTAAGCTTTAGATAGTGGAAAACAAAACATACAACTTAATCGATAGTGCCCCGATAGCAATTTTATCGTTTAATAAAAACGGTGAGATTGATTTTATTAATAAAGCCTTTTTCGATCTGGAGCTTTTATATGGATTTGAAATTCAATCAAGTGTAATTGGTACAAACATTTTAGATAATGATTTATTTAAACAATTTTCAATCAGCACTGAATTAAATGATGTACTTAGAGGAATTTCATTTGAAAAAGAATTTGATCTTGTTGATACGAAAACAAATGGTTTAATACATCTGATTATAAAAGCTGCACCAATATATGATTCCGACGAAATTATTGGCGGAACACTGATTTTTGAAGATTTAAAAATCCTTGAAAAGACAAAAAAAGAAACTGCTATCAGAAATGATTTTATTGACAACGCGATACATAATGTTTCTGATTTTTTTCTGGTAGTTGATCGCCTAAAACGAATACAATTCTTTTCAAAAAATATACTGCATTATATTAACATACCTGCTGATCTGCTTCAAACTGCCTCGATAGGAAGTTTGTTTGATTCCGAAACCTCAAAGATTGTAAAAGAATATCTTGAGTACTCCAGAAAGAACAGGATTATTGTAAATGAAAAAATATCTTATGAGTTAAGAGGAATTAAAAAAGTTTTTGACTGCCGTTTTGTTCCGCAGGAAAATTATAAAAAAGAAATTTCATTTATATATATTTTTTTCAAAGATATCACTGCACAGGAAAGAGAAATTGACAGCCTCTACAACGATGTAGGTAAACTTGAGATATATCATACTCTATCTGAACGGATTAATGAAGGTGTTTTTGTAATAGATGGCGAAAACAAGATTGAATTCTGGGATAACAATTCCGCTGCTTTGTTCGAATTAACAAGAGAAGAAGCAATTGGCAATCAGGCATACAACGCTGTTAGTATATTATCTTCTCCATTTCTTGATTCTTTAAGATCAAAACTTGATGAAAAGGGATTACACAAAATTGTTATTTCTTACTTTGATAAAAACAGAGAGAAAAAAACATACGAAACTTACTTTACATATTATGATGAGTCTAAAAAGAGAATTTTAGTTAAATGCATTGATATCACTGATAAAATAACCTTTGAAGAAGGACTCAAACAATCATTAAAAAGTTTCAGGGATATTATTTCCAAATCTCCGGTTATGGTTGTTAATGTTGATCAGGATGGAATGATAATTTTTACCAACCCGGCATTTCAACAGCATCTGGGATATACTGATGAAGAGTTAATATCCAAAAGCTTTTATGATTTAATTGACCGCAATTATCTTGAAAATAATATTTTTGACTTCAGAGGCTTTTTAGGAGAAGAAACAAAGCAGGTTGAATTGCCGCTGATAAACAAATCCGGGAAAATTGCTTTGCTTAATGGAATATTTTATCCGGGTAAAGAAAATGAAAATCATATCCGTTCTTTTATTTGTTTTTTTACAGAGATATCAGACAATGCAATTCAGATAAACGGATCTAATTTATTTACCTCCATTGTTAATAATGCTTTCGATGGAATTGCATTAAGTATTGAGGGCAGAATAATATTAGCTAATGATGCATTTGCAAATATATTCGGATATGAAAACAATACAGAAGTTTTAAATAAAGAGCTTATTGAATTTTCGTCAAACGATGATATAATTAAAGTAGCAGAATACCTTAGAATGTTTGAACGAAAAAAAGAAGTGCCAACACGTTTTGATTTTCTCGGAAAGAAAAAAGACGGCAGTAATATTCACACAGAGTTTTCGTTACGCTCTTTCCAAAGAAATGAACAATCTTACATTGTAATAATTGCCAGAGATATAACAGAGCGAATCAGAACTCAGAAAGCGATCCGTGAATCAGAAGAAAAGTACAGAAACATTACTGAGAATATTGATGATTTTTTATTTACTTATGAAAAAATAGGTTTAACTCTAAGACCAATATTCTGCACTTCATCAATTCAAAAAGTAACCGGTTATACACAAACTGATTTTCTTACAGATTCAAAACTAATTTTGAAATCTATTCACCCTGATGATTTTCCAACTATCAAACCAAAATTAGCAAATTTGCTGAAAAGCAGAATACAACTTTCCGGCGAGTTTGAGTTTAGAATGATTAACAAACAGGGTAATATCGTTTGGGTAAGAGCAAAAGTAAATCTTGTACGTTCGGGAACTGGAAGAATATTAAAAATGTTTGGTCTTGTAAGCGATGTTACTTTCAGAAAGCGTGCTGAAGAAGAACTAAAAAAGTCAACACAGAATCTTATTAAGCTAAATGAGACTAAGGATAGATTTATTTCTATTATCTCACACGATTTAAGAACACCTTTCAGTTCAATACTCGGATTTACTGATCTTCTTGCCAATGATGATGAATTATCTGAAGATGAAAGAAAACAATATATAAAGTATATACAGGAATCATCACGGGCTATGCTTGCTTTGGTTAATTCGCTGCTGGATTGGACACGTTTACAAACAGGCAGAATAAAGTTTGAACCGCAAAAACTTGACATCTCAAAAATAATTATCGATTCAGTAAATGCATTATCCGGGGCGGCTATTCAAAAAGGAATCGAAGTTACTTCTTTAGTAACAGATCCAATTTATTTATTTGTAGATAAAAGTTTAATAAACCAGGTATTTAATAATCTTATTTCAAATGCAATTAAGTTTACTAACAGAGGTGGTTCTGTAAAGATTTTTTCTGAAACTATACCAAACTCAAGATTTTTAAAATTTATTGTTAAAGATACCGGCATAGGTATTAAAGAAGAAGACATTCCTAAGCTCTTTAGTGTTGATTCAAAATTTACTTCTGAAGGAACTGAAGGCGAAAAAGGCAGCGGGCTTGGCTTATCCCTCGTTAAAGAAATAGTTGAAAAACACGGAGGGAATATTTCTGTAAAAAGTACTTACGGCGTTGGAACAGAGTTTATCTTTACTTTGCCGATTGCATCTTCAAATATTTTAATTGTAGATGACAATAAGACAGATCGATTACTTTATTCCAAAATTTTAAAGAACATAACTCCTGAGTATAATGTAGAAGTTGCTTCAGATGGAAAAGAAGCTCTTCAAAAAATTATTTCTTCACCGCCGGCACTAGTAATTACTGATCATGCAATGCCTGTAATGAATGGCTATGAGTTCGTTATAGAATTAAAGAAGATAAATATTAAAGGCAAACCGCCGGTTATTATTTTAAGCAGCGATATTGACAGATCAACTGTAAATGATTATACAGATCTGGGTATAGAGTATGTTTTCCATAAACCGGTTAATATTACAAGTTTTAAACTCGCTATAGAAAAATCCTTGCAGAAAGGCTTACACGAAGATTCAATATAACAATCTTTAGATCCGTTAAATAATAATTTAAAATTATTTCTTTTTTAATATCAATCCTGTGGATGCTGGTACTGTAATTACTCTTTTAACAATTCGAAGCACTTTTATCCCTGCTTTGTCCTGATCTGCTAAAACTTCCCACTTCCCTTTTGGCAAATTGAATGCAGCTTCTTTCAACGGATGTGCATTAAACAAAACAACAAAATGTTCATCTTCATAATTCAGTTCATAGCCAAGAGCAAAATCATTTCCCTTAACTGAAAAAAACTGAACATTATCATATTCTGCTCTTCTGAATGCTTTGTATTTTTTTCTAAGTTCGATTAATCCTTTATAGTAATCAAACAGATCCTGATTGAATTTAGCATAATTATAGTTTATATAATTTGCTTCATTATCTTTATCATAAGTATTGTGATCAATCATTCCGCGATTAGGATCATTTTGATTGGTTAGCGGAGTAACTTTACTTCTTGCAAATTCCTGTCCGCTATGAATCATTGTAATACCGCGTGAAGTAAATAAAAACAATGCACCGAGCTTATTAAGTTTTAATTGTGCAGGTGTAAGCTTTGCATTTGCATCAACATCTTTAATTATTTCATTTGGCTTAATATCACCAAGACCAATTCTGATAAAATCACCAAATGTATATCCATCGTGAGATTCAAGATAATTTACTGAATGAGCGGGTTTTTGAAATAATCCCAAACTGTCTTTTGTTAAAGTTCCGTTAACATAACTTCTGATTCTTTGCGACGAATTATTACCATACCAACTGCCAAAAATCCAGCCGTGTCCATTAATAGGATTTTCACCTTTTATTCCGTTTCTGATCTGATCATTCCAGGCTCCCCAGCCCCGCAATGAAAATCCGTTCGGATCATATCCGCCGCCCCAAGGCTCACAAACAAACACAACATCAGGATTTATTTTTTTTGCTTCATAAATTATTGTTTCAATTGTCTGCCAGTCAATTAATTTTCCTAAATCAAAGCGGAAACCATCAATGTGGTATTCTTTCATCCAGTATAAAACACTTTCAACAATCAACCTTCTTAACATCGGAGCTTCAGTTCTTAGATCATTTCCGCAGCCACTAAGTGCACAAAAGCTTCCATCAGGATTTAACCTGAAATAATATTCGCGGTCAATTTCTTTTAAGTTACCAAATTCATACTCTGAGAGATGATTATAAACAACATCCATAATAACTGCAATGTTTTCTTTGTGGAATGCTTTTACCATATCTTTGAAATCACTTACAGATTTTGCATCAGAGCCGTTCCATTTATTCATTTCTATCTCACGTACATCTTCTGAATAATACGATTCGGGTGCAAAAAAAGCTGCAGTCATATAACCCCAATGATTTCTTTCATAAGGATTCCAGGTGTTAAATTTTCCTTTTAGTGAATCTTTGAATGGAATTTCAATATTTGCAAATTCTTGCGATGGTAAAAGTTCAATCGTGTTTACACCAAGATTTTTTATATAATCCATACCTCCGGTTTTACCTTTTTCAATTAGTCCCTGATAAGTTCCTCTTTGTGTTACACCGGAAGAAGAATGTTCCGTCATATCTCTGATATGCATTTCGTAAACAATAATATCACGCCAGTCCCTTTGAATCCAGTTATCGTTCTGCCAATTGTAATTATTTTCTTCTACTATAATTCCTTTTCTTGGAGTAAAGTATGTGTTATAGCTTGCAACAGCTTTTGCATAAGGATCGAGACAAAATATTGCATCTTTATCTTTATGCTTTACATTAAATCCATAAAACTTTCCATATAATTCCCCACTAAGTGATGTTTCCCAAACAGCATTTTCATCCCGGACCATTTCATATTCTTTCCCTTTTACATCATCAACTTTATTAAAAATTACCAACGAAACCTTTTCTGCATTTGGAGTAAATAATCTGAAATATGTTTTTCCATTTTCTATAAATGCACCGAGCTTTTTATCAGAGTAATATTTATCAAGTTCACTCTGTTTTGATTGAAAATCTGTTTTGTCTTTTGCGGTAGGTTTTGATTTATCTGATATATACACTGAATTTCCTAAAAGAATTATTGTAACTGATATTATTATTGATTTTATGAAAAAGTATTTCATATTTATTACGTTAAAAATCTTATGACAAAATGATTTTTGTATTTTATTAAAATCATAACTGTTATTAACAATTTATTTCAATTATGTTTTTTTTTATTCGGAATAAATTTCACCATCAACAACAGGTGTAACACAAATAAGCGGATTTTCAGCAACATCAAAACTCTGAAAAATATTTTCAAATAATTGAAAATGCATTCCGCGTTTTTCGAGTTTATGAAATCTGTTATAGCTCATAAACTCACCGTTTTTATCTACGGGCGAATCAAATACAACAGCTTTTTCATAATCTTCTTTTGCGCGTGATTTCAGAAATTCGATTTTACGATCATCCCCGCCTTCCATCTCATAAGAAACAACTTTAAAAGCTTCAACAATACCGCCGTTTATTATAAGGTAAATATTTAAAATAATCTCGTTCAATTTAAGAGTTATAATTTTTGCTGCGGAAATTTAGTGAATTGAAATGTATTGAAGAAAACATTTTATATAAGAATTACGTCAGCAAGGTGTGGGAACTTCAAACGTCATTATACAGATTTTTTCAACAATTAATGCTTTCTGATTGTAGTGAATGAAACATTATTCTTTCAGAAAATATAAAATTATTCTTGTCTAAAAATTGCTAGACATAGAAGTATCCTTTTACAAAATATTTCCCGACAATGTTTACTTAAATAAAAAACTTCTTATCC
This sequence comes from Bacteroidota bacterium, assembly GCA_022708025.1. Taxonomy (GTDB): domain Bacteria; phylum Bacteroidota; class Ignavibacteria; order Ignavibacteriales; family Ignavibacteriaceae; genus IGN3. The sequence continues at coordinate 23,024 of JAKIZM010000049.1, forward strand.
CCCTTTCATTAATTTTTCTTAGTTTTGTGTATTACTTTATCAGAATTTTACAGGGAAAAAATCATGAAAGATCATAAAAAAACAGATTTTCAGACAAAGTGTGTCCATTCAGGTATTGATGAATATGAACACGGTTCGGTAGTACCGCCAATTTATCAGACATCAACTTTCAAATTCAAATCTGCACAACACGGAGCATCACTTTTTGCAGGTGAAGAAAAAGGCTACATCTATACACGCTTGTTAAATCCAACTATTGAAGCAATGGAAAATGCAATTGCAGAACTTGAAGGCGGACATAAAGCGCTTGGATGCGGAAGTGGAATGGCTGCTGTTCATACCATCTTTGCCGCTTTAACACAATCAGGTGATCATGTTGTTTGTTCATCCGCAGTTTACGGACCAACAACAACTTTACTGAGCACAATTATGAGAAAATTCGGAGTTGAAACAACTTTTGTTGATACATCAAATCTTGATGAGGTTAGAAAAGCAGTAAAACCAAATACAAAAGTTATTTATGTAGAAACTCCGGGCAATCCGACTCTTTGCATTACTGACCTTGAAGAAATTTCCAAGATCGCCAAGAAAGCAAATGCAAAAGTAGTTGTTGATAATACTTTTATGAGTCCTGCATTACAAAATCCAATTGCATTTGGTGCTGATGTTGTAATGCATAGTTTAACAAAATTCTTAAACGGTCACGCTGATGTTGTAGGCGGAATAGTAGTTGTTAAAGATGAAGAAACATACCAGCATTTCAGAAAAACATTAAATCAGATTGGCGGAGTGATTGATCCATTTAACTCTTTTCTTGTACATCGCGGATTAAAAACCCTTGCAATAAGAATGGAAAGACATTGTGAGAACGCACAGAAAATCGCTGAATGGCTTGAAAAGCATCCACTTGTTGAATCAATCAGTTATCCGGGATTAAAATCTCATCCACAATACAATGTTGGATTAAAACAGCACAGAGGTCCCGGTGGAATGATAACCTTTGAGCTTAAAGGCGGATTGGAAGCTGGAAGAGTTATGATGGATTCAGTAAGATTATTTCAGCTTGCAGTAAGTTTGGGCGGAGTTGAAAGTTTAATTCAGCATCCAGCTAGTATGACGCACTTTACAATGGGTAAAGAAGCAAGATTAGCAGGAGGAATTACAGACGGATTAGTCCGCATATCTGTCGGGATTGAAAATGTAAATGATCTTATTGCTGATCTTGAACAATCACTGAAGAAAGTTGAAGTTAAAAATAAGGATGTTCAGGTTACTGTTTAATCATTTAAGAAGATAATAGATTTTATTATTATTTTTTTGCGGGCTTTGTGTGAAACGATATCGTAATAGTTTTTGCAGAGTCCGCTAAAGTTTTTAATTCTCTCTTATTAACAGCAACTTTTAATCATATCCAATAACCAAAAGCACAAACCCTGATAGAACGCAGATGACACGGATTAAGCGGATTTGCAAAGATTTTCTTTGCGAGCTTTGGATTTGTAATTTCTTGGCGGGCTTTGCGTGAAATGTGTTTAGAGAAAAGGTTCACGCTAAGTCCGCAAAGGCTTTTCACTATGATCGCTAAGTTTTTTTTTGTTATCTCAACAACATCATCTTTTTTACTGATATAAATGATCTGGTTTGTAAACGATAGATGTAAACTCCGCTGGCAAGATTTGATGCATTCCAATTAACCTCGTAGTATCCCGCTTCCTGTTCTGCATTTATTAAAGTTGCAACCTCACTGCCGAGTATATCATATATCCGCAATGTTACTGAAGTCCTCTCCTTAGGAGAGGATTTAGGTGAGGCTGGAATTTGATACTGAATAGTTGTTGTTGGATTAAATGGATTTGGGAAATTCTGTTCCAATTTAAATTCCTTTGGACCAGCATAACCGAAGACAAATTGTTTCGTCATCATTATTCCATCGGAGCTTGTTATCATAAAATCAATTGAGTCTCTTTTATTTATCTGTGCATTTCTGTTTACATCAAATACAAAAGTTACTTCTTTTTCTTCCTTCGGGTTCAGTATTTCAATTGTCTGTTCTGACTGATGAAAAGTAATTGCCTTCTCTTGAAAGCCCTCTCCTTTGGAGAGGGTTGGGTGAGGCTTTATTGTTACATTCGCAGCCGGATTTGTTTCCGATACATTAGCAACCGTAAGCGTTATCTCGTTTCCTTTTGTGCCGGGTGTTAATTCGTAAATTGTCTGTGCAAAGCTTTCGCTGAGTAAGAGTAAGATAAAGAGTATGAATAAGACTAATTTATTTTTCATTGTAATTTCTCAATTGTTAATTGTTCATTATAAATTATACATTGTAAATTATTCATTGTTTATTGCCAACTGCTAATTCATTTTGCCTACTGTTCTACGGACAAGGCGGCGATTTTGAACTCGCTGAAACACTTGTGCCATTTAAGTTCCAGAATATCTCTTGCCCATTAAAATCTATACTAAAAACATTTGTTTGTCTGCCTGAAAGAAAAATATTTACTGGTGATCCCGTTATACTAGAAAATTGTGATGAGATGTTGTTTTTTGTTCCAAATGGTATTAATACATCTTCGCTATTATAATTATTGTAACCAAAGTATGCCGTATAAGAATTAGCCCCATTTTCCCTTACGCATTCTAATATAGGTGTAATTTGGTTTGGCAAGGTAGCTAATACATTGAATAGTAAAGTATCAGAAAACTGATTTGAATTCTGAATCCAAACCGAGACTGTCTTTTCGGTTGTGCCTACATCGCCTGAACTTAACTGAAATGTTATTAAAGAATCTGAAATATAAGTTGTGGTTTTTGCAACTCCGTTAAAATATGCAACTGATGATGTTGTAAAATTATTCCCAATAACCATAACATTAAAACTACTTTTTTTAGCAAAAACATCGTATGGTAAAGCAAGTGATGGTGATATCTTGGACAAGTACGGTGTTTGGGGAACTATAGTAAACATTAAGGTATCTGATGTTCCCCATTCGTCTGTTGCCCAAACAGGATAGCTGCCGACAATTGAAATATCTGTTGCTGATATTTCTGCCGTTAATACACTGTCTGAAACAAATGTTGTTGTTTTGGCAGTGTCATTAAAATAAACAGTTGAAAGAGTATCAAAACCGTGACCATTTACAGTTAAGGTAAAAGATGAAGAATTAACTATTGCTGAAGATGGATTGAGTGATGTTAAATCTAACACATTAAAAATTGAATCCATCTTTAATGAATAAATTTGTCTTGTGGGTTTTTCTATATCTATTACATAGTAAATGTCGTTGGGATAGTTATCAAATAGTAATAATTTACCATCTGAAGGTAGTGTCAAAATTTTAGCTAAACTACTTGTAGAAGTTTCATATATATTTATTCTCCCAGAAGAATACTCTGCATTAGGTTTGCTTTCATCCCAAAGGACGTTCTCTAATAGAAAATAATTTCCATTCGAAATGAAGCGGCCGTAACATCGATATGGGCAAGCAATTTCTTGAGTAAACATTTCATTGTCAAAATCATAAATCACATACTCACATGTATTTGAATCACTCATAATACGATTATAACCAAAAAGTCCCTTACCATTACTACCATCTTCAAATACAGGATATTCAATATTTGGGAACAACTCAGAGAGGTTAATGTCTTCAATAAGTAAATCTGTTTGCACAGAATACTTAAGCATATGCCAGACACCTAATGAATCGCTGCCACCATATTGATAAATAAACTGATTATCGCTGGAAGTAAATGAGGAGTTATCGTAGGTAGGAAGACCAGTTTTAATTGTTTGCAACGTATTAATGTTTAAGAGTATTGTTTTAGTTATACCACCATATCCGCTTTCTGGTTCTACCCACCCAACATATAAATAACCCAAAGCGTCTATAGAATATGCATAAGTACCATAATCTTGTAAAACTATTGGAAAAAGACTGTCAACAACAGTTGTACTCCAGGGATTATAAAAATATATTCCTTTTGGTTGGTTAAGAATAAACCATCTTTGGTAGTTATCATATACATAACTATTTGGATAAAAAATATTTTCCACAAATAACTGGTTTTCGCCTGTTGATAGGTTAACTCTGTAAATATTTGTTCTAAAATCATATGATGTACTGTCGTAAGTTACTTGTTCATCGTAAAAATAATATGGTTGTGCTTTTAATTTTGTAAATGTAGATAATAATATTATAGCAAATAATAAATTAATAATCGTTTTCATTTTGTCTCCTTTAATCTTCCCATTCTGCTGGGAAATGCCCGTTTAAAATACCTTGATAATCTACCCAAACTTCATCACCACGGTTATGTCTTTTCGATGGTGATTTAATCCACTTGCCGCTGTTTAAATCCTTTGGATTTTGAATCTTCCATCTCCAATAAACACCACCTGGATAACGCTGAAACATTTCTTTATATAATTGTTCATTGGTAAAATCTGTAGCATTTGGATATGCTTTTGGATACCAATCAAAGTGTCCTCCTAATGGGTCTATTGGTATTTGTTCAAGTGTTCCGTCTGCTTTTTTGTGCCAATACCAAGTTCTTCCCTCTCTAACTCTTTGCGGATAAGTACGTGCTGCTTCATATTTCTCTTCAAATATTATAACACCAGAATTTACATTTTCTTTCCAGTTCCAAATTTCAGCTAATGTAGGAACTGGAAATTTACCTAATCTTCTAATCTGACAAATACCAAAATCAATTGATGGAAGACTCATAGTGTTCATCTGAACATAACCACTACTCCTAAACTGTTTAAATACACTTTCATAAAGAATTGTTAAATCGAAGAATGTAGCTTTCGGTTCATCCAACTTAGTACTAACATAATCTCTCACCAAATTCTTGGATAAGCTGTAAGTCCCTAAAATCTTCAAATCATTTATTTTTTTAGAAACTTTATAATTAGCGATAATTACTGTTAGTTTTAATTCGTCACCTCCTACTATTGTATTATCTAACGGTACTGTTTCTGAAGGAATATCAAATATTACTGGCCCATTAAAACTTGACCAAAGTTTATTACCTGAAAAGGTATACGCATAACTATGATTATGATTCACCCACTTAATTTCAAGTGCCCAGTATGCAGTATAAACTCCTCCAATAGGAAATTGTGGATCTGCACCCATTGTAATAATTGGCATTTCTGGCACACCTGTAATGAGTTCAGTCCCTGGGGTCCATCCAAGAATTATTGGTACATAATTATTGAATAATAATAACTTATAATTTTCAGCAAGAAAACTTCCCGAAAAACAATCATTACTCTCTATTACACTGGGATAGTTTGCTGGTAAATCTTTTTTCATTTCATTGTCAACAAGACCAACCTGTAATAATACTGATCCTGTTGTATCTCCAACTAGCGAATCAGCAGCAGCAAAATAGATCGGTTGACTTACATCGTAAAAGTAAGAACCGCTGTCACTGTTTGTCAATATATTGCCAAGCATACAACCTTCAAGTTTGGCTATTTCATAAGTCTGTTCTGGTGGAAAATCTACAAGCGTTCCATCCGGTAATCGCTTCTTTATAACAACTTGAACTGTATCACCAGGATATACATCCTCCGGTTCAATCTTTACACTTAAGCTGTCCCAGG
>JAKIZM010000050.1 GCA_022708025.1 Bacteroidota bacterium
GTCAGGAAATATCTTGTGAAGTGCACTAAGGGCTTGTGAAATGCACTTGATATACTAAAGAAGAGAATTTTTAAATGTTAAAAAAATAAATTGTTGTGGAATGAAAAATAAATCTAACTCAAATACCGATACTCTTTAACATATTTATTTTATTACGACTAACAGGTAAACAATCTCCGCTTTTCAGAATAGCCCGGTATTTACCACCACCGAGAATCTGGATTGATTCTACATTATTCCGATCAACAATAAAGGATTTGTGAATGCGATAATAGTTTGAAGGCAATAACGGAATTATCTGCTTAATAGATTTATCATAAATTATTGTCTGATCATTCTTCAAATAAAGCTCAGTATAAATATTGGCAGATTTAAAATATTTAATTTCTTCAAGAGGAATCACTTTTATTTCAAATCCTTTTTTAACAGAAAGATATTTTATCGAATGTCCGTCTAATGCGTGACTTGATTTCAATCTTTGGAATGCTGCTTTAAGTCTTTCAATGTTATAAGGTTTAGGAATAAAGTCTAAAACTCCGTATTCAAAAGCTTCAATTGCCCTGTTGATGTTTGCCGAAATAACAATTGTATGAAAAGATTGACTAACGACTTGTTTAAGTAATTGAAATCCATCTTTTGAATTTAGATTCAGATCTAGAAGTAAAACATCAATCGGTTTTTCTTTAAGATAAATTAAAGCACTATCAAGGGTAACTTCTATATGAATAGATGTGATTTCTTTTTGCAGAATTTCTTCTACAAGAAACTTAATATCTTCAGCAGTAGGTCGTTCATCTTCGACAATTAAAATTCTCATATCAATTTCTTACCTCTATTATTGATTCCCATCCTGTTGCACACTTGTTTGAAGTAAAATTCCATTTACCTGGGTAACTTTCCTCCAATCTGCTTTTAATGTATTTTACTCCAAAACCTGTTGATCTCTTTGTATCCTCCTGGTTAAAATCACCATCATTAGAAAGAATATATTTTTTTGATTGTGCATTTTTTATCGATTGTAATTTAAAGGTGCCTTCAATCTTTTTTTCATAGCCATGAGTTATTCCATTTTCAACAAGAGTGTGAAATATCATTGGTGGTACAGTTTCTTTTTCATCGATATCAAATGTTTCAAACTTATAATTTGCGCCCTTACGATAGCTCATAATTTTAAGATGAGACTTACACAAATCAATTTCCTGATTAATTGGAATCTGTTTTAAAGCAGAAATTTGATTTATCATTCTGAATTCTTCGGCAAGTGATACTATAAGCTTAATTGCTGCTGCAGAATCTTTTCTGAGCCACACAATGACTGACGTTAGAGTATTTAAAACAAAATGAGGATTTATATTCTTTTTTAACAATTCAGTTTCTAACTGAGCAGATCTAAGCTGGGCTTCTCTTTCAGTTTTTTCTTTCCGGGCAAACTGCCTTGCAACCGAAAAACTTGTGCAGACAACCATTGTTGTTGCAAATCCGGCAAAAGCGAAATTAAAATAATATGCTGCCCACGCTGCAATAATTCCCAAAATAATAACTATGCTTTCTTCCTTTCTTTTAAACAATGCCCAAAGCGTAATTAAAGTGCTTAGGATAAGCACTGTTAAAGTCATTACTTCGAAAACATTAAGAAAGTTCGTAAAAAAGAAAAAGATGATAAGCGTAATTACTATAATCAATCCTATTATTTTTTTGGGAAAAGAAAACAGGTAGATGAAAAAGATTGGAAATAGAATAGTAAATAAAAGTGTAATTAAGTTGTAAGCAAAGTATTGCCAATTAATAAACGTTGTTCGTGTATCTGTTAAAACTGGAGTAAGCATTGTTGTCGAATCTATTATTACAATCAGACAAATTAAGCTAAATATTAAATGTTCGATTTTTCGCTTTCTGGCAAGGTAAAGAAATAGATTAAACAGAAATGGAATAAATAAAATTCCTGTTATAAAAAATGCCCGATAATAAAGCTGATATATTTTTTCTAACAGAAAATCATACTTGCCAATAACTATATCGCCATAAAACCATTTCCACGATGAGTAGTTATTATGATTTGAAATCCGAAAGACAATTGTATGTTTACCATTCTTTAAAAGATTAAGTGGCAAAGTGAGATTAAAATTGTAATTGCCGGCTACTTCATCATTTTCATTAATTCCAATCTTTCCATTTTGCCCAATCTTAATTCCATCCCAATAAATCTCATACGCAGTAATAAAGTTTAATGGGAACAAACCAATTAATCTCTTATCATCTAAAGAATCAGTAATTAAAATATCAGTTTTCAAAAGCCAATTACCCACAGAGTATAAATCTTCATCTACATCAGAATCTAATATTTGCCATAATGAATCTGGTAATGATGTGAGTGGTTTATTTGGCTCAGCATCTTTAATGATCTGCCAATGCTTTAAATTGATCATCGTGCTTGAAGAAGTTAGATTATTCGCCGGGAGTTCAGAGGCTTCAATTCTGACATTAACTATCAAAAAAACAGTTAATATGAATCTATAGATTGAACGGAAATCGGGTTTTTTCATAATACGTTAGCAAATAATCAAACAGTGAATTAATTACTATTCAAAACTAATGAAAATAACTTATTCTGAAATGAACAGATTAAAATTGATTTTACCCAGCAAGGCGCACGTTAAGTAAAATCACTTTTTCAATTAATTCTTCGATTGTGTAAATAATTCTGTATAACTGGTTAAAGGAAGATATTTCGATTAAATTAGTAATAAAAGATTTTTATAATAGGGCGCTGATCAGACTGATTTAATTAGGATCAGTTAAGATCATGAGGTGTCATAAGAATCTATGTGCTGTTGTAATAAGATATTGTAGAGGAGGGAATATCTCCTTAAAGAATCTTTGTCCGCTGACGTTTTTCCTGAAAGAATACTAACGATAATTGTAAGAAAAATTGGTTCAGTTAAACTCCCAGATAATTGAAAAACCTTAATTTACCCTCAAAAACAAGTGATTTGGCAAATCATAGGGATATCTTAGCTTATAATTATCTTGTTTGTAATAATAATTAATCCTATTTTTCGCCTGCTGATTCGCCCCGTTGAGGGCGTTTTTTGTTTGTATGGATAAGATTAAAGAAAATATTATTAAAATTTCGAACGATTTAGCTGAAAAACTCGGATATTTTTTAATTGATGTTATTCTCAGAGGAGATAACAGAAAAAGAATTATTGAAGTTTTTGTTGATGCTGAAAAAAATGTAAGTGCTGATGATCTTGCAGAGATGAGTCGTAAGCTTAATGAAATTATTGATTCCGAAAACCTGTTAAAAGAATCTTACAGGCTCGAAGTATCTTCTCCCGGAGTTGACCGACCATTAAAATTCTTGAAGCAATATCCAAAGCATATCAATAGAAATTTTGAAGTGATTTATAAATCAGCAGAATCAGAAACAAAGTTTACCGGAAAGTTAATCTCAGTTGAAAGAGATGAATTAACTTTTCAGACAAAAGAAAAAAGTATTTTAATTAAATTTAATCAGATTATTAAAGCAAAAGTATTAATTAGTTTTTCTTAGTAAGAGGAGATAATAAATGAATAGTGAGATTGTTGAATCCTTTGCCCAAATGGTAAAAGAAAAAGGCATTGATAGAGATGTTCTCGGCGGGATTCTCGAGGAAATTTTTGGCTTGCTGGTAAGAAAAAAGTTCGGTGATGAAGCAAAGTTTGATGTTGTTGTTAATATGGATCGCGGTGATATAGAAATTTTCCTCGAACGCGAAATAGTTGAAGTTGTAGAAGACCCTAATACACAGATAAGCATTGATGAAGTAAATAAAAGAGGAAATGAAGATGAACTTGAAGTTGGTGAAGAATATGTTGAAAAAATTGAACTTGCCTCACTCGGAAGAAGACTTGTTGTTCTTGCAAAGCAAAGCTTGAATCAGAAGATACGTGAGTTAGAAAAGGAAATAGTTTATAATGAGTACAACGAATTACTCGGTGAAATAGTTGTCGGAGATATTTATCAGTTAAGAAAGAATGATATTCTTGTTAATCATAATAAAAACGAATTAATGCTTCCGAGAAGTGAGCAGATTCCTTTTGAAAAATATAAAAAAGGAGAGACAATAAGAGCTATAGTTAAGGAAGTAAAAAAAGGTAATAGCGGTCCTGTAATCGTAATCTCGAGGGCAGATAATATGTTCTTAAGAAGATTATTTGAGATTGAAATTCCTGAAATTTATGACGGGATTATAGAAATAAAATCGATTGCACGCGAACCGGGAGAAAGAGCTAAAATTGCCGTTGAATCTCAGGATCAGAGAATAGATGCTGTTGGTGCTTGTGTTGGAATGAAGGGTGTAAGAATTCATGCGATTGTACGTGAGCTGAATAATGAAAATATAGACGTTGTCAGTTATTCAGATGACCCGATTATTTTTATTCAAAAAGCTTTAGCACCTGCCAAGCTAAAAAAGATTGAGCTTTATGAAGATGAGAAGAAAGCAATTGTTACTGCCGATAGTGATCAGGTTTCTCTGATTGTTGGAAGAAATGGTGTTAATATACGTCTTGCTATGAAGCTTACAGGATATGATATCGAAATATTACGTGAAGAAAAACCATTTGAAGAATATGAAGAAGATATTGAACTTATCGATCTTAAGGAAGAACTTGGTGCAGATGTTTATGAAATTCTGATCAATCACAGGTATGATACCGCTATTGAAGTATTAACTGCCGGTCCTGAAAAATTAAGAGAAATCGAAGAGTTCGATGATGAAAAGATAGAAGAGATATTAGAATTAATTAAATCTCAGTTTGAGGAAGAAGAATAGCTCAAAATAAGGTAACCGTTAAATGTCTGAAAAAAAAGCTCCTAAAATAAGATTATATAAATATGCTGCTGAGATAAATCTCTCATCGGAAAATCTCATTGAATTTCTGAGAAACAAGGGATACGAAATCAAATCTCATCAATCAACCTTGACAGAGGATATGATAAATGAGATAAATGCATACTTTAAAAAAGATATTGAAAAAGCTGAACAGCATTATAAAAAAATAGCGGAGTTTCATAAAAAGCGCGCTGATAAAGCAGAAAAAGAAGAAAAGATAATTAAAGCCGAAGAAGAGGTGCCCACGCCGGTTGAAGAGAAAGACATTGTAATAACAGATATTCCTGTTGAAGTAGCAGTTGAACCAGTTGTTGAAGTTGTTGAAACCCCGGAAGTTATTGAGGACAAACCTAAAGAAGTTGTTGAGCCAACGCCGGTAATTGAAGAAGTTAAAGACACACAAGCATTACCCGAAACTCCTGTAACTGAGCGATTTAAATCCCCTGCCAATATTGAGGCAGGTAAAAAACGCGGTTTAAAGGTAGTTGGTAAAATTGATCTGGATAAAGACAAAAAGCAGACAGTTAAACCAGGTAAAAAACCATCTCAGGTTCCTGAAGAGCAAGCCCAACAAACACAGGAAGCCGTATCTGATACAGTAAAGAAAAAGAAACGACCTAAAACGAAAAAGAAAGCCGGTGCAGAATCCCCTGTTGAAGAAGTTAGTGTTACTAAAAAGAAAAAACGGGTTAAAAAGTTTGAGATTGATGAGAAGGATGTAAAAGCAGCAATTAAACAAACTATGCTAAGTATGGATGATACTGTTCTTACCAACAGAGCTGCTGTCAGAAAGAAAAAAAGGAAAGAAAGAGAAGCTGAAGAAGAAAGACTGCAGGAACAAAGATATCTCGATTCAAAAGTTCTTAAAGTAAACGAGTTTATCGCTGTTAGTGAACTTGCAAACTTAATGGAAGTACCGGTTGGTGAAGTTATTTCTAAATGTATTGGTCTTGGATTGATGGTTTCAATTAATCAAAGACTTGATGTTGAAACAATTACACTTGTTGCCGATGAATTTGGATTTGAAGTTGAATTTCAGAAAGAATATACTGCTGATGTATTAAGAGATGTTGAAGATTATGAAGAAGATCTTCAGCCGCGTCCACCGGTAGTAACAATTATGGGGCACGTTGATCATGGCAAAACGTCTTTGCTTGATTATATCAGAAGGACTAATGTTGTTGCCGGTGAATCCGGAGGAATAACTCAGCATATCGGTGCATATAGAGTTGATATCGGTGATGGCAAACAAATAACATTTCTTGATACACCTGGTCACGAAGCATTTACTGCAATGCGTGCAAGAGGCGCACAATTAACTGATATAGTTGTACTTGTTATTGCCGCTGATGATGCAGTGATGCCGCAAACTGTTGAAGCTTTGAATCACGCACAGGCTGCAGGAGTACCGATTATTATTGCAATTAATAAAATTGATAAACCAAGTGCTAACCCTGATAGAATTAAACAGCAATTGGCTGATAGAAATGTACTTGTAGAAGACTGGGGCGGAAAATACCAATGCGTACTGCTTTCAGCAAAAACAGGATTGAATGTTGATGTATTGTTTGAAAAAATTCTGCTCGAGGCTGAATTGCTTGATCTTAAAGCTAATCCAAACAGACTTGCCCGCGGTGTTGTTGTGGAAGCAGAGCTTGATAAAGGACGCGGTATTACGGCAACTATTCTTGTTCAAAAAGGAACTTTAAGAATCGGAGATCCTTTTGTTGCAGGTATTTATTATGGTAAAGTAAGAGCTATGTTTGATGAAAGGGGAAATAAAGTAATCGAAGCAACTCCGTCTGTTTCTGTTTTGGTATTAGGTTTTGAAGGAGCTCCGCAGGCTGGAGATACATTTATCGTTCTTGATTCAGAGCGTGAAGCACGTGAAATAAGCTTAAAGAGACAACAGTTAAAACGTGAACAGGACCAGAAACAGGTTCACCATATTACGCTTGATGAAATTGCTAAACAGATCAGCATTGGCGGAGTTAAAGAACTTGCGCTTATTGTAAAAGGCGATGTGGATGGTTCTATAGAAGCTTTATCTGATTCACTGATGAAGTTAAGCAATCAGGAAGTTGTTGTTCGTGTAATTCATAAAGGAGTCGGCGGAATTTCTGAAAGCGATGTTCTTCTTGCCGCAGCATCTAATGCTATTATTATTGGCTTCCATGTAAGACCAAACATTAATGCACGCAAGCTTGCAGAAAATCAAAAAGTTGATATCAGACTTTACAGTATTATTTATGATGCAATAAACGAAGTTAAGTCAGCTCTCGAAGGATTATTATCACCGGTAATTTCAGAAGAAGTAACTGCAACTGTTGAAGTAAGGGATACATTTAAAGTCCCCAAATCCGGAACAGTTGCCGGATGTTATGTCTTAGATGGTAAAATTGCCCGAAGCAACAAGATAAGATTGATTCGTGATGGGATTGTAATTCACGAAGGATCAATCGGAAACCTTAGAAGATTTAAAGATGATGTAAGAGAAGTTGATGCAGGATACGAATGCGGTTTGAATATCGATAATTACAATGATGTGAAAGTTGGTGATATAATTGAGGCATTTAAACTTGTAGAAACAAAGAAAACTCTTTCTTAATTGATTTTAGTTACTCCGGATGAATTATGTCTTACAGAATTGATAAAGTTGAACAACTAATAAAAGAAGAAATCAGTTTAATCTTTCTGCATAAACTTTCAGACACAGATTTGGGGTTTGTTACAATTACAAATGTCAGAGTTAGCCCTGACTTAAAAATTGCGAAGATTTATTTATCTGTTCTGGAAAAAGAAAAACGTGAACTTGTTCTTGATAAGATTGATTTTAAAAAAGGATATATCAGATCAGAACTTGCGCACAGAATAAGAATGAAATTTATTCCTGAGCTGAAATTTTTCATTGATGATACGCTCGACTATGTTGAGAAGATTGAAGGACTGATTAAGAAGATTCACGAAAATGATAATAACAAAACAAACGAAGGATCTTCAGAATCTTGATTACTTATCCGGTCAGGTTATACTGATTGATAAACCGGTAAACTGGACTTCGTTTGATGTTGTTGCGAAAATCAGGAGACTGACAAAGGTTAAGAAAGTTGGTCACGCGGGTACGCTTGATCCGCTTGCAACGGGTTTGTTGATAATTTGCACTGGTAAAAAGACAAAAGAAATTTCTGATTACCAGGAACAAAGAAAAAAATATTCCGGTATTATAACTCTTGGAAAAAGTTCGCCATCAATGGATCTGGCAACTGAATTAACAGAGAAAGAGTTACCGGATAATCTGACTGAAGAAAGAATTCTTGAAGTTAGAAATAAGTTCTTAGGAAAGATTGAACAGGTTCCGCCGATGTTTTCGGCAATTAAACATAAAGGCAAAGCACTTTATAAATTTGCCAGAGCAGGCAGAGAAGTAGAACGGAAACCCAAACAGGTTGAAATATTTTCTTTTGAAATATTGAATATTGATTTGCCTGATATTCATTTTGAAATAAGCTGTTCAAAAGGAACTTATATAAGAGTTATTGCAAATGATTTTGGAAATGAAGTTGACTGTGGTGGTGTTTTAAGTTTACTGAGAAGAACTGAAATAGGTGAATATAAAGTTGATGATGCTTATGAAATGAGTGAGTTTTCATCAATGTTCAAAGATGATAGTAAAAGATTGACATAATGTTTGATTAAATGATCTGTTTAACGTAAAGTGAAATAATTTCAAAAGTTGTCTTTCTGCTGTTACAGAATGACAGGATTTTAATAACAAGTTATGGTGATGAAATTTTAGATGCAGATTTTTTATAGTATTAAAGACTTAACGAATAATAAAAATACTGTTCTCACACTTGGTACTTTTGATGGAATTCATCCTGGTCATTTAAAAATTATTGACAGGTTAGTCAGCTCTTCAAAAGAAAGAGGATGCAGAAATGTGGTGATCACATTTTATCCTCATCCCAGAACAATTTTGGGAAATGATAATTCTGTAAAAATGCTGACTACACAGATAGAGAAAATAAAACTTCTTGAGAAACTTGGAGTTGAAAATCTTCTGATTATAAAATTTACAAAAGAGTTTGCATCATTAAGTGCAGAAGATTTTATTTATGATTATTTAATAAATGGCATTGGTTTGACGGAAATAGTTTTGGGGCACGATCATCATTTTGGCAAAGGAAGAAGAGGAAACGCTGAATTATTAAAGAAAATCGGGGATAAAGAAAGCTTTGTTGTAACAAAAGCAGAAGCATTTATGGTTGATGGTGAAGCTGTAAGTAGCACAAAAATTAGAAATGCATTGCTCGAAGGAAATATTACCCGTGCAAATAAACTCCTTGGCAGAAATTATGAGTTTAGCGGAGTTGTTGTAGGCGGAGATAAACGCGGAAGAGAGCTTGGCTTTCCGACTGCAAATATAAAATTATCATCGCAGGAAAAACTTTTACCAGCAAGCGGAGTTTATGCAGTTAAGGTTAAAGTTGAAAATGAAAATCATATTGGCTTATTAAGTATTGGTAAGCGCCCTACATTTTACAGTGAAGGTGAACTGGTAAGCGAAGTTTATATTTATGATTTCAATCGTGAAATTTATGGAGCTGAAGTGACCACAGAACTGGTTGAAAGATTACGCGGCGAACAGAAATTCAGTTCTGCTGAAGAACTGATTAAACAAATGAATAAAGACAAAGAAAACGGATATAAAGTTTTTAATAAATCAAATAATTAATTCCGGTTAATTCTGGGATTATATTGTACAAACAAAATAAAGGATAAATACAATGACAAAAGAAGAGAAGCTTGAGATCGTTAAAAAATTTGGTAAAGACGATAAAGACTCAGGCAAATCAGAAGTGCAGATTGCTCTTTTAACAAAAAGAATTAATGATTTAACAGATCATTTTGATGCACATAAAAAAGATCATCATTCAAGAAGAGGTTTAATGATGATGGTTGGTAAAAGAAGAAGACTGCTTGATTATTTAATGAAAAAAGATATATCACGCTACAGAACAATTATTAAAGAATTGAATATTAGAAAGTAAGGTTAAAAAATGGTCGTTAAGAAAGAAGTTGAAATAGGCGGAAGATTATTTTCAATAGAAACAGGAAGATATGCAAAACAGGCTAATGGCTCTGTTATGGTTAGATACGGTGATACAATGGTGCTTGTTACTGCTGTTGCATCAGCAGAATCAAAACCGGATCAGGATTTTTTTCCTTTACAGGTTGAGTATCGTGAAAAAACATCAGCTGCAGGAAAATTTCCCGGTGGCTATATTAAACGAGAAGGAAGACCTTCTGAAAAAGAAATCCTTAGCGCAAGATTATGCGATAGACCAATTAGACCTTTGTTTCCCGAAGCATTCTTAAACGAAACTCAGATTATTGCAATGGTCTTTTCTTATGATGGTGAAAATGACCCGGATGTTTTAGCAGCTTGCGGAGCTTCTGCGGCACTTGTAGTTTCTGATATCCCGTTTGATGGACCAATGGGAGAGGTAAGAATCGGAAGGATGGGCGATGAGTTTGTTGTTAATCCAACTCAGGAACAAATTAAGTTAAGCGATATAGAACTTGTTGTTGCCGGTACAGCAGATTCAATTATGATGGTTGAAGGTGAATCTAAAGAAGTAAGCGAACAGGATCTTTTAGATGCTTTAAAATTTGCACAGGCAGAAATTAAAAAGATCGTTGAACTTCAGAATCAGCTTAGATCTGAAGCCGGCAAAACTAAATGGGTTGTTGAAGAACAAGCGATTGATGAAAATCTTAAAAAAGATATTTATGATCTTGCTGAAGCAAAGTTTAAGGAAATTGTTTATTCTGTTCTTTCAAAAGAAGAAAGAGCAAGTAAAAACGGTGAGCTTGCTGAGTTTGTTAAATCATCTTTAGCTGAAAAGTATCCAGAACAGGAAAAAGTTATCGGAGAAATTCTTCACGATATGGAAAAAGATCTTATGCGTGGAAGAATTCTTAAAGAAGGAATTCGTCTTGATGGAAGAAACACAAAACAGATTCGTCCGATAACAATTGAACTTGGTAATTTACCAAGAACTCACGGCTCAGCATTATTTACACGCGGTGAAACTCAATCATTAACAACTATTACGCTTGGTACTAAAAACGATGAACAAACAGTTGATGGTTTGATGCAGGAATACACTAAAAAGTTTATGCTGCACTATAACTTTCCGCCATTCAGTGTCGGTGAAGTTGGTAGAATGACGGGTGTAGGCAGAAGAGAAATCGGACATGGAAATCTTGCTGAAAGATCATTAAAGCAGGTCTTTCCTGCAGATGAAGTTTTTCCATATACAGTTAGAGTTATTTCAGATATTCTTGAATCAAATGGTTCATCATCAATGGCAACAGTTTGTGCAGGTTCACTTGCAATGATGGATGCAGGTGTTCCGGTTAGTAAAGCTGTTTCCGGTATTGCAATGGGCTTAGTTAAAGAAGGTGAACAGTACGCAATTCTTTCTGATATCCTCGGCAATGAAGATCATCTTGGTGATATGGATTTTAAAGTTGCCGGTACAAGTGATGGAATTACTGGTTTTCAAATGGATATTAAAATTCAGGGAATATCTTTTGAAATCATGGAGAATGCATTATATCAGGCTAAAGAAGGAAGAATGCATATACTTGGTAAGATGAACGAAGCAATTGATAAATCAAGAGAAACGCTTTCACCTTACGCTCCAAGATTAATTACTATGACTATTGCACAAGATCAGATTGGTCTGGTAATTGGTCCGGGTGGAAAAACCATTCAGGGTATGCAGAGATTATTTGGTGTTGATATCAATATTGAAGACGACGGAACAGTTAATATTGCATCACCTAATAAAGAAAGCGCACAACAAGCAAAAGATTACATCAAAAAACTTACTGCAACACCAGAAGTTGGAGAAGTTTATGATGGTGTTGTAACCAAGATAGCTGATTTTGGTGCATTTGTTGAAATTTTACCTGGCAAAGAAGGATTACTTCATATTTCAGAAATAGATGTTAAACGCGTTAATAAAGTATCTGATTATCTGAAAGTTGGAGATAAACTTCAGGTAAAGCTTTTGAAGATTGAAAACGGAAAGTTTTCTTTAAGCAGAAAAAAATTGTTGATTGAAGCTGCTGAAAGAGAAGCAAAGAAAAATAAGCAGGCAGATCAGCAGGTTACTGAAAAATAATAATATATCATTCCCATAAGAAGGGGAATTCATCTTTACAGATTTTGGATTCCTGCTTTTATGGGAATGATACTGATTTAAAAAGATTTTTATACAGGAGTTTAATGCTACTCGCATTAATCTATTTTTTTAGAATTTTTATAGCTCAGCCAATCTTAATGATAAGTTGTTTTGGGTTATACCGCAGTCAGAGCATTTCTCTGTTAAATTTAGAATTTAAAAAGTTTTTAATACTGAAATATTTTATTTCATATAACGAGTTTTCCAATTATGGTAAAAGAAATTATAATAAATTCATCTTCCAATCAGACACGTGTTGCCATTACGGAAGATGGAAACCTAGTCGACTTTTTTGTTGATTATCCCGAAAACAGAAGAATGGTTGGGGATATTTATCTCGGAAGAGTCGCAAGAGTTCTTCCCGGGATAAGAGCCGCATTTATTGATATCGGGATGAAACACGATGCGTTCCTTCATTTCTCTGATATCGGGCAGCGAACAAAGCAATTTCAGCATATGCTTGGTGATGAAGATTCTGATGTTGAAGATGCAGACGATGATGAATCAACAAAAACAAATGGTGGTAACGGAACAAAGACAACTCCTCTGCCCGAAATACCAAAACTCCGTAAAGGCGAAGAAATACTTGTTC
The DNA here is from genome assembly GCA_022708025.1 of Bacteroidota bacterium. Lineage (GTDB taxonomy): Bacteria > Bacteroidota > Ignavibacteria > Ignavibacteriales > Ignavibacteriaceae > IGN3. Next base: position 12,726 of record JAKIZM010000050.1, read on the forward strand.
AGATAACAAAAGAACCGGTTAATAATAAAGGTGTTCGAGTAACTTCTTCAGTATCAATTGCTGGTAGATTTTGTGTTCTGCTTCCTTTTGATAATAAGATTGGCATCTCAAAAAAAATCTCAGATTATAAAGAGCGCAGAAGATTAAGAAATATTGCCCGGGGAATTATTCCGCCTAATTACGGACTGATAATAAGAACAGTTGCAAAAGATCAAACAGAAGATGCTGTTAAAGATGATCTTACAAATCTTGTAAAAACCTGGAAGAATATTGAATCAGCAGCAAAGAGTGAAGAGCCTCCGACAATTGTTCATCAGGATTTGAGTACAACCGACAGTGTTATCAGAGATTTACTGACTTCTGATGTATCCAAAGTATTTGTTGATTCAAAGAAACTTTTTAAACAAATAAAAAATTATGTTCAGCTTGTTCAGCCCGATCTGTTAGAAAAAATTGAACTTTACAGATCATCTTCATCAATATTTGATGAGTTTAAAATTGAAGAACAGATTACAACGTTGATGGGCAGAAGAGTTCAGTTGCCAAGCGGCGGTTATCTTATAATTGAGCATACCGAAGCAATGGTTGTTATAGATGTTAACAGCGGGCGTTATGCAAAAAGTAAAGAACAGGAACTGAATTCTTTAAAAACAGATTTGGAAGCATCACGCGAAATTGCAAGACAATTAAGATTAAGAGATATTGGCGGAATTATTGTTGTTGATTTTATTGATCTTGAAGAAGATAAAAATCGTAAAAAGATTTATGATGAGTTGAAAAAAGAATTCCGGAGAGATCGCTCTAAAGTTTCAGTATTGCCAATGAGTGATTTTGGATTGGTCCAGATTACAAGGCAAAGAATCAGACAAAATATTATGCAGGCGATGAAAGATGTTTGTCCTGTTTGCGGCGGCACAGGATTTATGACCAAGGAATCCCATCTTGTTTATGATATTGAAGATTGGCTAAAGAAATACAGAAAATATTTTGGCGGATTCAGCCTGATAATAAAATGTCATCCTACAGACGCTTCGAGATTACAAAATAAAAAATTTACCAAAATTCAGTTTAAGTTTTTAGTTAAGTTTACTATTGAAGAAGATTCGAGTATCGCGAGAGGCAGGTTTAAATTCTTCTCCAAAAGAACTGGTGTGGATTTAACTGAAAAATTTAAATAAATAAAAAGGAGAATAAGTATGAAATTTTTTATCGATACAGCTAACTTAGATGAGATTAAAGAAGCAGCAGCACTTGGTGTTCTGGACGGTGTTACTACTAATCCGTCCCTTGTTTCTAAAGAAGGAAAAGATTTCAGGAAACTGCTTGGAGAAATTCTTGCAGTGGTTGATGGTCCCGTAAGTGCAGAGGTTATTTCAACAGATTATGATGGAATTTTAAAAGAAGCTCGCGAGCTTGCAAATATTCATCATAACATTGTAATAAAAGTGCCGCTGATAAAAGAAGGATTAAAAGCTGTTCGCACATTATCTTCAGAAAATATTAAAACCAATGTTACACTTTGTTTTTCACCAACGCAGGCGCTGCTTGCAGCAAAAGCAGGGGCAACATATATCAGTCCTTTTGTTGGCAGACTTGATGATATCAGTCATGATGGAATGGAATTAATTTCACAGATAGTTCAGATCTATAAAAATTATAATTATAAAACCGAAGTTCTTGTTGCAAGTATCAGACATCCTTTACACGTTGTTGAAGCTGCTTTAATAGGCGCTGATGTGTGCACAATACCTTTTTCTGTTATTAATAGATTGTTCAATCACCCTTTAACTGATATAGGTCTGGAAAAGTTTTTAAGTGATTGGAATAAATCTCAAAAAAAATAATTTTAAATAATATCATGGAATGATAAAATGAAAAGAACAAATTTTTATAATATTCATAAGAAACTGGGAGCCAAATTAGTTGAATTTGCAGGATTCGAAATGCCGATTCAATATTCATCAATAATCGCTGAACATAAAACCGTAAGAAATTCCGTCGGTGTTTTTGATGTATCACATATGGGCGAAGTTTTTGTAAAAGGAGAAAAAGCATTAGATTTTGTACAGCACATAGCTGTAAATGATACTTCAAAATTACAAACCGGCAGAGTGCAATATACTGCAATGTGTTATGAAGATGGCGGTATAGTTGATGATCTGCTTGTTTATAAAATTGCTGATGATGAATTTCTGCTTGTTATAAACGCATCAAATATCGAAAAGGATTTTGAGTGGATGCAGAAGCATAATCAGTTTGGTGTTGAACTGAGAAATGAAAGCGATGATTATTCATTGCTTGCTGTTCAGGGTCCTAATTCACTAAAGACGCTGCAGAAATTAACTGATGCACAGATTGATATGGAATATTATCATTTCACAAAATTAAATATGGCAGGTGTTGATATGATATTATCCAGAACAGGTTATACAGGCGAAGTTGGTTATGAGCTTTATTTTAAAGGCGATGAAAAAGTTGCAGAGAATCTTTGGAATAAAATTTTTGAAGCAGGAAAAGAATTCGATATACAGCCGGTTGGATTGGCAGCAAGAGATACATTAAGATTAGAAATGGGTTTTTGTTTATATGGTAATGATATTGACCAAACTACTAATCCGTTGGAAGCTGGCTTGGGATGGATAACAAAACTTTCTAAACAGAATTTTATAGGAAAAGATGCTTTGGTTAAGATTAAAGAAAGCGGGTTAAAAAGGAAACTTGTTGCAATAATGTCTGATGAAAAAACTTTTCCAAGACATGGTTATGATATTTCAGTAAATAATAATAAAATCGGTACAGTAACAAGTGGAACAGTAAGTCCTATGCTTGATAAACCGATTGCATTAGGTTATGTTGAAACAAAATTTTCTGAAATTGGAGCTGATGTAAACTTTTTAATACGCGGAAAAGAAATTCCGGCTAAAGTAGTTAAACTTCCGTTTGTAAAAAGATAGTTTTTGATATGAAGTTAAATGTTTTTCTTTCATCTGTTATTGTTGACGAACTCTATTTTACAGGTAAAACTACTGTTGTAATAGATGTACTTCGTGCAACATCAACAATTGCAACTGCAATTAATAATGGAGCGAAAGAAATTATACCTGTTGCATCGGTTGAATTTGCTGTTAAAGTATCGGGCGGAATATTTGGCGGACAGACTTTGCTCGGCGGTGAAAGAAACACAAAAAAAATAGAAGGCTTTGCACTGGGGAACTCGCCTTTTGAATATACAAAAGAAGTTGTTGAAGGCAAGTCGATTGTTTTTTTTACTACCAACGGAAGCAAAGCAATAGTTAAAACAAAATATTCTGAAAATCTTTATACTTGCTCATTTATAAATATAGATGCTGTAGCCAAGCATTTAACAGCATTTGATACTGATATTGAAATTATTTGTGCGGGCAGGAATAATTATTTTTCTATTGAAGACTCTGTTTGTGCCGGGATGTTAATCTCTAAAATCAAAGAAGTGAAAAAAAATATCTCATTAAATGATTCAGGTACTGCAGTCTTGACTTTATATGAAAAATATAAAAACAATCTCACTAAAATGATGCGTGAATCTGATCATGGGAAAATTCTTTTAGAAAATGGATTTGAAGCAGATCTTGACTATTGTAGCCAAACCAGTATATTAGACATTATTCCATTTTACACAAATGGTGTTTTAAAAAAACTAAAAGTTGATTAGTTAAATAAAAAATTTAATGGCTCTGAAAAAGAAAAAAAGTGTAAAAGAAAAAAACACTAAAGGCAGCTCTGATAAAAGCTACTTTACTTTTACATCAAAAAATAAGAAGCAGATATTAGGATTATTTCTTATTATCATTTCGCTGCTGCTTTTTTTCAGTATAATCACTTTTGACCGCATAGATGAGGCTAACCTTACTAATTTGCCTGCTGATTTTGTAAAATCATTTGATGAAAAAATAGATATACAAAATTGGCTTGGAGTAACAGGTGCACATTTTGCAAAATTCTTTGTTAAGGCTACGTTTGGATATTTCTCTATTACTATTCCGATAGTTCTTATGTTATGGGGAATTTCATTTTTTAAAACCATTGATTTTAAATTCAAGTTACACTTTTCAAATCTCTTATTAATAAGCACAATAATCTTTGCAGCATTTTTTGGAGTGTTGCGCTCTAATTATGATTTATTCGGATCAACTTATGAACTTTCCGGATTTATTGGTGATCATCTTGGAAAATTTCTTAGTGGATTGATTGGCGGAATCGGAAGTATTCTTTTGTTGGGATTTAGTTTTATTACTTTGCTGATCTTCGCATTAGATATTGATTTAAAAGACATTTTACTGCTGTTTAAAGATATCTTTTCTGTTGGCGAAGATGGAGAAGCTCAGAAATTAAAAGAAAATTCTGATGCAAAAGAAAGAGAAAATCTTGATAAGATTAAAAAATTAAGCAGCGATAAAAAGAAGAAAAAAGAAAAATCCGATAAAGAAGAATTAACTGCTGCTGATTTAATGAAAACTGAATCTGAAGAACAAACCAATATCAGAATAATCAGGAAAGATGATGTGCCTGTACCTGAACCTGGAAATGAAGTGGTTAATGATGAAATTAAAAAAGTTGATATTGTAAAAACCGGTGAACTTCCCGAAAAGAAAGAAAAGACAGAAACTGAAAAAGAAATGAAACTTCCTGATCAATGGGAAGAGGAAATTGAATATAAATTACCCGGACTGGATCTGCTTGATACAACATCTGAAGAAGATTATATGGTTGCAGAGGAAGAGCTTACACGTAATGCAGAATTGCTTAAAGACAAACTAAAACTTTTTGATATAGAAATAAAAGATATTTCTGTAACACCAGGTCCTGTTGTTACTCTTTATGAAATTGTTCCTGCACCGGGAGTAAAGATCAGCAAAATTGTTGGTTTGGAAAATGATATTGCTCTGGCACTTGCTGCACGCGGGATAAGAATCATAGCACCGATTCCGGGTAAAAGTGCTATTGGTGTTGAAATACCAAATGCAAAAGCTTTGTTAGTAAATGCTCGTTCAGTTATTGGCAGAATAGGTGATTCTGATGCTGAACTTCCGCTAGCACTCGGAAAGACGATAAGCGGAGATGTGTATGTTGCAGATCTAGCAAAAATGCCACACTTGCTGATTGCAGGATCAACAGGATCCGGGAAAAGTGTTGGTATTAATATGATTATCAGCAGTTTGCTTTATACAAAACATCCTTCCGAAGTTAAGTTTGCAATGGTTGATCCTAAAAAGATAGAACTATCTTTTTATAATAAATTGCGTAAACATTATTTAGCAGTTACACCTGATCTTGATGAGGAAATTATTACAGAACCTCAGAATGCTGTTTTGATGTTAAAGAGCGTTGAGTACGAAATGGAAAGACGATATGATAAACTTGCAAAAGCTGGTGTACGTAACATTGTTGATTACAATAAAAAAGTAAAAGATCCTAAAACAAGACCGCACGATACCGATACAATTAAGCATCACCCTATTCCATATATTATTGTTGTTGTTGATGAGCTTGCTGATTTAATGATAACTGCTGGTAAGGAAGTAGAAGAACCAATTACAAGATTAGCACAATTGGCTCGTGCAGTTGGAATTCATTTAGTGCTTGCAACCCAGCGTCCTTCAGTAAATGTTATTACGGGAGTTATAAAAGCAAATTTCAGTTCCAGAATTGCTTATCAGGTCGCAACAAAGATTGATTCCAGAACTATACTTGATATGAATGGCGCGGAGCAGCTTCTTGGAAGAGGTGATATGCTGTTTCTTCCAACAGGTTCGCCAAAACCAATTCGTGTACAAAATGCTTTTATCTCTACTGACGAAGTTGAAAAGATTACAAGTTTTGTTTACTCACAGCAGGCATACTCTAAGCCCTACTTTTTACCTTCTATATATGATAAGAAAAAGGAATCTTCGACAGGTGTTTCATCGGATTTAGATCCAATGTTTGAAGAAGCGGCAAAAGTAATAGTCAGGCACCAACAGGGTTCTGTTTCTTTATTGCAAAGAAGATTAAGATTAGGTTATTCACGCGCCGCAAGAATTGTTGATCAGCTTGAAGAAGCCGGAATTGTTGGTCCGAATGACGGAAGTAAAGCAAGAACTGTTCTTGTTGAAAATGAAGAGCAGCTTGAAACAATTCTGCGTAATTTGTAGTCAAAACATTAAACTATTTTCTCAAAAGTTTAGAGTTGAAAATGAAGATAATTTTAAGTTTAATAATGCTTTTTTATTCAACAGTTTCTTTCAGCCAGACTGCAGAATCAGTGTTAAAATCATTACAAACAAAGTTTGATTCAATTACTGATCTAAAAGCTGATGTTACTCAAAAAAATAATAGCAGATCAAATTTGTTCGGAAAGCTTTATTTTAAAAAAGAAAATAACTTACGTCTGGAGTTTGGAAACCAGATTATTGTAGCTGATGGAAAGACATCCTGGAACTATAATAAACAAGACAAAAAAGTGATAATAAGTGATTATGAAGAAAACAGCGCAGGTCTTTTATCACTAAATTATCTCGTATATGATTTTCCCAAAGAGTGTGATTTATCTTTGTCATCGGAAGGGAATAAAACAGTATTAATTTTAAAACCTAAATCAAAGAGAAATAACACCGGTGATGTTAAGCTGACAATTAACAAAGATAACCTGATTGATAAAGCAGTTATTATAAATCAGGCTTCGGGTAATATGGAAGTTAGTTTTTCAAACTATAAGCTCAATAATAATTTATCAGAATCTCTATTTACATTTACTGTCCCGGAAGGAACTACTATAGTTGACCTCAGATAAAAAGAATAGATTTGGCAAAATCGGTACTCTGATAAATTATGGCATCTCGATTATTCTTGCCCTTGTTTTTTTATACATCGCATTTAATGATGTTGATTTTAATGAGGTGCTTGAAATTGTTTCCCGCGCAAATATTTTCTGGACCTTCGTTTTTATATTAGTTAATATGCTCGGACATTATATCCGCGCAGTCAGATGGAAATATATTTTAAATTCAGTAAAACCTAATACATCGATGAAAAACCTTTTTGGTTCTCTGATGATTGGATACGGAGTTAATTGTGTTACACCAAAATTAGGTGAAGTTACCCGTGCTGTTCTGATTGGAAGATTAGAAGGTTTGTCACGTTCCTCAATGTTTGGAACTGTAATTCTTGAAAGAATAATTGATGCTATTTCATTTGGTTTGTCTGTTGTTGTTGCATTATTTCTTACAAGTGTCAGCCTGTCAGAAAAATTTCCCTGGTTAATTACATCGCTGTATATTATAGCTGCCGGAATACTGATTTTGATAATTATACTAGTATTTATACTTCGAGCCAGAGAAAAATTTTCTAAGCTGGTAATAAAATTTGTCGGTAAAATATCACAAAGACTTGCAGAAAAAATTGCTTATATTTTTACAACGCTGGCTGAGGGTTTTGCAAGTTTAAAAGGAGCAAAAAATTATTTCTGGACAACCTTCTGGACGATTGCTCTTATAGTATTGTATGCGTATGGTTCTTATTCAGGATTGTTGATGCTTGATATGCAACTTATTAAACCTGTTACATTTGCTATGGGATGGATTATTATGAGCATCAGTTCGATCGGGGTTATGCTTCCTACACCGGGAAGTACTGGTTCATATCATACACTTGCAAAATCATCATTAGTTTTGATTTTTGGTTTTGGAGAAACCATCAGTGCAGCGTACGCTTTTTTAACACATATAATCGGATATATTTTATTTATCAGCACTGCGCTTATAATGTTCTTTATTATAAACAAACATCGTGATAATTTATTTAAAGTGGTTGAAACTGAAATAAGGGAAGTATGAAAAATATAATTTACGTTTTAATATTAATTTCAATTCCGTTTGTTACTATGGCTCAAAAAGAAAATGAAGTAAGAGCTTCTATGGGAATTGATTTTATTAGTGTGCCCGAGTTAAAAAATTATCTTGAGGCAAATTATACCGATAAGCTTAGTGACTTTAGTTCAGCTGTAAATTTTTCAGGGGCTTATGGCAGAATGGTTTCTGATAATTCACAGCTTGAATTGGAAATCGGATATTTATTAAACTCTTATAACGGAAGTTCGCTCGGAGGCAATTACGATTTGAGCTATTCTATTATAATGCCCTCGTTGTTGTATAACTTTGTAATAACGGGCAAGGGATATAATTTTAAATTTGGAGGTGGTGCAGGTGTAAGACTTTTATCAATTACTGAAAAACTTCCTGCCGATCCAAATAATTATAATTACTCATCTTTTGGATTTGGATTTATATTAAGGGCTGCAGCTAATACTGCCATTGCTCAGGATGTTTATGCACATATTGGTGCGGATATACGCTATGATGTACTTGGTAAACCAGATAGCAATGCTTCCGCAAATAAAATAGGAAACGTAAATTTTAGTTCATTGTCTTTTGGTATAAGACTTGGAATTTCTTATCAGTTTTAAGGAGGATGTTTGAGTATTATTGATGCTATTGTTCTGGGTTTGATTCAAGGACTGACAGAGTTTCTTCCAATTAGCAGCACAGGTCATTTAACAGTTGCCGGAAAATTAATGGGTCTGATTTCTGAAGAGCATCCGGAACAGTGGACGGCTTTTATTGCAATTATCCAGCTTGGGACAATGATTTCAATTCTGGTTTATTTCTGGAAAGATTTGTGGAATATTTTTATTGAGTTCATCCAAAATAATTTTCAAAAAAGAATAAAATATTCTGAGCAAACTTTTAATTCCAAACTTGGCTGGATGATAATTGCCGGAACAATACCAATTGTTTTTATAGGCTTGTTATTTAAAGACTCAATTGAGAGTGCTTTAACAAAAAACTTATATGTAATAAGTATAAGCCTGATTGCGCTGGCAATAATTCTTGCAATTGCAGAAAAAACGGCTAGATTTAAAAAAGAAATGAAAGATATAACGTTATTTGATTCAATTATGATTGGAATTGCTCAGGCTGTAGCTCTGATTCCGGGTTCTTCAAGATCAGGCACTACTATAACTGGCGGATTATTTTTGGGATTAAAACGAGATGTTGCTGCAAGATTCTCATTTCTTTTAAGCATACCTGCTGTGCTTGCAAGCGGTTTGCTTCAATTAAAAGAATCTTTAGCTTTTATTAATTTTGATATTGCTATTAACCTGGTAATTGCCACATTGATATCGGGCATTAGTGGTTATCTTGCAATAGATTTTTTGCTGAAGTTTTTGAAAAAGAACACAACTTTTAGTTTTATTTTTTACAGAATAGCTCTTGGTATATTGATTTTAATTTTACTTTATTCAAATGTTATAAAACCATAAAGGAGGTTAAATGAAAAAACTTTTTTTAACAGCGATTATACTTTCGCTTGTTTTCACTACGAACATAATATCACAAAAAAAGGATAGTAAAAAAATGTCAGATAGTTTAACAGTAGCAGTAATAAAAACAAATATGGGCACCATTGAGTTAGAATTATTTGAAAAAGCAACTCCCAAAACAGTTGAAAACTTTGTAGGACTTGCAAAAAAAGGTTATTACAACGGCGTAATATTCCATAGAGTTATTGATGGCTTTATGATTCAGGGCGGTGATCCTACAGGAACCGGCAGAGGAGGAGAAAGTATTTGGGGCAAAAAGTTTAATGATGAATTTGTTGATACATTAAAACACGATAGCGAAGGTATTTTATCAATGGCTAATGCAGGTCCGAATACAAACGGCAGTCAGTTCTTTATTACACTCGTTCCAACTCCATGGCTGAATAATCATCATACGGTTTTTGGTAAAGTTATTAAAGGAATGGATGTAGTTAAGGCAATCGGTAAAGTTGAAAAGAGTCCTCAGGACAGACCATTAAAAGATGTTGTAATGGAAAGCGTTACAATAGAAAAAAGATAATTAAATAATAAGAAAAGATGACATCTTTAAACAGGTGTCATCTTCTTTACATTCAATGGCAAAAAGTAAAGCTCCAACAATTCAGGAAATTGAAAAACAGTTAAAACAAAAAAGAATTTTACCTGTTTATTATCTGTTTGGAGAAGATTCATACAGCATTGAAACAACACATAAAGAAATTGAAAAGTTTTTAGATCCTTTTATTTCTTCTGATTTTGATAAAGAAACTTATTACGGGGAAAATCAAACCTTTGCTAATATAATCGGACTGGCTTTAACATTTCCTTTCGGTTCTGAAAAAAAACTTATCACTCTTAAACAAAGCGAAAAAGTAAAAGATAAAAAAGAACTTATAAATTATTTAAAATCGCCTTCTGATTTTTCAGTAATTGTTTTTTTACACGAAGGCTCTATCAGTAATCCGGAATCTGAACCATATAAAACACTTGCAACTGAGGGATATCTTTTTGAAGCAAAAGAATTAAAGGGAAATTCTTTAATTGAGTGGCTGATTTCGACTGCAGATAAATACGGCAAAACCATTTCCTATGATAACGCACAATTGCTTATGGATATATCAGGTGAAAACAGAAATTCACTTGAAGCACAATTGGAAAAAATTATTCTCTATATCGGGGAAAGTAAAGAAATAACAATCGAAAGCATCAGAGGTCTATCAACATCTTTAAAACAATATACCATTTTCGATTTACAGAATGCTATAGCAAAAAAGAATAAGAACAATGCTTTAAAAGTTGCTTACAATCTTTTAAAAAACGGCACCGAACCAATACAAATAATCGCTATGCTCAATAAGTATTTTACCGGATTAGCAAGACTAACAGAGCTTACTGCAACAAATACAAATGAATATCAGATTGCGAGAATTTTGGGCACACATCCGTATTATTTGCAAGGCTATCATAATGCACGCAAATTATATTCAAACAAACAACTTGCAGAAGTTTTTTCTGCATTACTCAAAGCAGATATTTCTTTAAAAACCACATCAATTGATGATTATACACTAATAACACTATTAATTGCAGAAATAATCCCTGATTAAGAAAATCTGTAAAACGTGTAATAGTTCAAACCTTTTTAGTAATTTTTAAATGGAAATTGAAACAAAATTTATAATAATCAAGTAAAAGCTATCTGGTGGAAAGAAATTTAAACGATTTAACTGATGAAGAACTTATACTTGAATTCCAGAGCAGCGGGAATGAAAAGTTATTTGAGATTCTGGTAAGCAGATTTAAAAATCCGTTAATAAATTATGTTTATAGATTTCTTGGAGATTATGATAGCTGTGTTGATGTAGTTCAGGATACGTTTATAAAAGTTTACAGGTATAAAGATAATTACAGTTCTTTGGCAAAATTTTCAACCTGGATTTATACAATTGCAGGTAATCTTGCCCGCACCGAATATCAGCGGAAGCGCAGGAGAAATTTCTTTTCCATCAACAGTTACGGTGAAGAAAAGAAGACATTTGATATTCCTGATGAAGCTTACAGACCGGATGTTCAAACTGATATGAAAATGAAAAGTGAAATTATTCAGAAAGCATTATTAAAGATAAGAGATACTTATCGTGAAGCTGTTATTTTAAGAGATATACAAGAATTATCTTATGAGGAAATTTCAGAAATTATGCAAATTGAAATAGGAACCGTTAAATCACGAATCAATCGTGGCAGAGCGGAACTACAAAAATATCTTAAAGATATTTACAAGGATTAGATTGAAATGAACGACGAAAATATAAATAAAAAGCTATTAGAAGATTTAAAAAATCTGCCCAAAGTTGAAGCTCCAAAAAACTTTGAAACAGAGTTGTTGAGAAAAATAAATTCATCTGACAAGGATAAGAAAAAAAGCTTATGGGAAAATCTTTTTACACCGCCAAAGCTTGTTCCGGCAGCGGTTGCTTTGGCATCTGCAATTATTGTTTTTTTTATAGTTGATGGGAACTCAGAGGTTATAGAAGATCCCTTGAATATTGAACCACGACTGAGAGAGAATGTTTTTATAACTGAAACGATGGATGATGTTAGCCTTCAGAATGAAATTGTAGAACTTAATAAAGAAACTAAACCTGAACAAAAAGCTATCAGACAAAAATCAGTTAAAGAAAATGCTAACGACAAGCAGGATGAAGGTGTAAAAGTAAAAACTCACGAGATGCTTGGTACTGATAGAGGGATAATTAGTAATGAATCTTTTAGTGAAAAAATAACTACTGATAGCAATCAGTCTGATGAAGTTCGGAAAATGGATGAGAATTTTGTCCCCGCGCCAGTTAATGTAAATCCGGAGGAAATAAGCAAAAAAAACTTAAACTTTATGCAGCGTAGTTTATCCACACAGGAAAAGCAGGAAGTTCAGCAACTTAAGAAAGCAACTATTAAAAAAGAGGCTGAAAATGAACAAAAATCAGATAAAATGCCTTGAAATGTTTATTGGATAATTTAGCTTAAACCTATATATTTACAGCCTGAATTTTTGAAAACCAAATAATTAGGAATAATATGAAACCAGGAATTCACCCGGAATATAAACCAGTTGTATTTCAAGATGCATCTTGTGATTTTGCTATTTTAACCAGATCAACGATTAAAACAAACGATACGATTGAATGGACTGATGGGAAAACATATCCACTGGTTAAACTGGATATATCAAGCGGTTCACATCCGTTTTTTACAGGTAAGCAGAAATTAGTTGATACTGCCGGTAGAGTTGAAAAATTCAATAAAAAATACAGCAAAAAGAAATAATAGTTTTTTAGATGTGATAGACCCCGATGTATCGGGGTTTTTTATTTGTACATATCTAGATTACTTCCATCATAAAAAATTCTACTTTCTTTTCTTTACCTGTTAATCTTACTTAGCATAATACATTTAACCCGACACTATTTGCTAAGGTTTTATATTTAGCATAATTTTAAAACATATTTTAGGCGTAATATTTGTTAGAATAAAACATAGGAGAAGATTGCTATGAAAACTATTAAAAAAAGTTTATTCTTTCTTAATTTTTCTCTTTCAAGCAAAAGACAATTTCTTATACTGCTTCTTTTATTAAACTCACTTACCCATAATATATTTCCTCAAAACACAAACAACATTGCTTTAAGTAATTATTACAACAGTTTAACCGATACAACTAAGCCAACCCAATACCGCAGAGGCATAGCTTTGCAAGAAGGTTATCAGAGTTATGATGAAAAATACTTTGGCAAAAATTTAAGTGAAGAAAAGAGAAGTCTGTTTCCTTTACAAAGCACAGGCGTATGGACGGAACTAAACCCCAAAGTACCAAGAGTAGATTATTTTGGAATTCAGTTTGTAAATAAAGATACAGGTTGGGCAGTTGGTAATTTAGGTGCATTGATAAAATCTACTGACGGAGGGCAAAGCTGGACTGTTATTCAGACAAATACAACAAAACCTATACTAAAGGTTAGAAGCTTTAATGGACAGATAGTGATAGCCAGTGGGTTTGATGGACTGATACTTCGCTCAACAAATGCAGGAGAAACTTTTACACAAATAACAAGCGGTGTTACGGGAGATATGTGGGGATTACAAATGTTAAACGATACTCTTGGTTGGGCTTGTGGAAATGTCAATTCCCTAATAAAAACAACCGATGGAGGGCAAAGCTGGCAAAGAATTTTTACACCTGGTTATACAAGTGATTACTGGTGGTTAGAATTCCTAAATGAAAATTACGGATTTATAGCAGGCAATGGGTATGTTTTGAGAACCAGCGATGGGGGAATAAACTGGGATATTATTCCAGCGGGTGATTCATATCCCTTGTTTTGTTTGGATGTAATTGACAGTCTGCATATTGCAGCTGCAGGTTACGGTGGCACTAATTATTCTGCAAAGAATTTATATAGTAGTGATGGAGGGAATAACTGGATAGTGGGAGATACTTTAACAACTGAAGCAGTTAATTGTATTCAATATGTAAATCCCGATACAGGTTATCTTGTGATGACAAATGTATCCGCAAGAAAGACAACAAACAGGGGACAGGATTGGACAGGAATTGTAGCAGGAGGAGAATATGAAATGCAATTTTTTGAACTTGCAAATGTTGGTTATAGTGTAGGTACAGGATTAAGAATTTCTAAAACTGAAAACAGTTTTGAGAATTGGCAACGACTTGTAATAAATGACAATTTCTCTGATGTCTTTTTTATTAATGAGGAAGTAGGATTTGCAGTAAGCGGAGTTTTATCTGTATTTCAAGGCTTATATAAAACTACAAACGGCGGAACACATTGGGAAGGAGTCGCAGGACCGTCCGGCCAAGATATTCTGTTCCTTGACAATCTTACTGGCTTTATAGGAAGCAATGTAATTTATAAAACTACCGATGGCGGAGAAACTTGGTATATACCTAATGGCGGTTCAGGGGGTGCGGGGAAAATATTTTTTATTAACAATACAATTGGTTGGGCAATACGCAGTAATATAATTTATAAAACTACCAATAGAGGTGAGGATTGGTTTATACAATTTACGGCGCCATTAAGCATCCACTTTAACAGCATTCACTTTGTAGATTCATTATATGGTTGGACTGCTAACTCAAATGGGAGACCTTATAAAACTACAAATGGAGGAAACAATTGGGTTCAACCACCAAATTTGAATATTGGGCAAAGTTTAGATGTTTTTTTTAATGATTACTTAAAAGGATTCATTTTGGAGAGTAATAAACTCTATACAACGATAGATGGAGGAACAAACTTCAATTTAATTTCTGATGTAACGGGTTTCAGTATTGCTGCCAAATTTAGTTATTACAGTGACAGCACAATTTTTATCACAGGCTATAGAACATACCGATCTATTGACGCAGGAAATACCTGGATTGATTTTCCTGAACTAACGGGAACTAAAATCACAGGATTAAGCCTGCTAAGTAGGGGGTATGGTTATGCAAGTGGAGAGCTTGGTTTGATAATGAGATATAATGATACATCGGTGCCCGTTGAACTCACTTCTTTCACTTTTTTAGTAAATGAAAACAATGTAAAACTTAATTGGCAGACAGCTACAGAAACAAATAATTTGGGATTTCAGGTTGAGAGACGAAAAACGCAAGACGAGAGAAGTAAAGAATGGGAGACTATTGGTTTTGTAGAAGGTAACGGCACAACAACAGAACCTCAATCATATTCCTTTGCTGATGAAAATCTACAAGTAGGTAAATATCAGTATAGGCTAAAACAGATTGATTATGACGGCAGCTTCGAGTACTCAAAAATCATAGAAGTAAGCTCTGATATAACTATTTCAACATTTCAGTTATTTCAAAACTATCCAAATCCCTTTAATTCCAGTACAATAATTAATTATCAGGTTCCCGTTAAAAGCCTTGTTAACATTTCGCTATATGATATAAAAGGTGAAAAGATTTTAGAATTGGTAAAAGAAGAAAAAGAGAAAGGATTATATAAGACAGAATTAGAAAATGTTAATCTCCCATCGGGGATATACTTTGTAAGAATGATAACAAGCACTGGGAACAGTGCAGTAATCAAAATAACCCAAATAAAATAGAGGAGTATTCTTATGAAGCATTTCATTGTTTTCTGTTTCTTCTTTCTTCTCTGCTTAAATGTAGCAGAAGCTCAAACCAATGCGAATATTGCGGGACCAGAGAATGTTCTAGTAGTTTGGAATGGGAATTCTAGCGTATCCGATTCTGTTATGCAGTATTATGTCCAACAACGTAATATTCCCCCTGTCACAAATGTACTGAGGTTAGACAGTCTTGTCAGTAAAAATATAACAATTGATGGTGTTACTCACCCGGTAATAATTGCAGAAAATGGTAATATAATCCGTGATTCTCTTGGACACGAATGGCAAACTTGGTTTGTAACTCAACACGCCTGGAAGTATTATTATCAGTACATTGCAGAACCAATAAAAGAATATTTAATTAACAATAACCTTACCG
>JAKIZM010000100.1 GCA_022708025.1 Bacteroidota bacterium
AAACAAGCCGGTAAAGTAGGTGAAATTGTTAATCGTGAATTTAAAAAATTAAGAAAAGAAGAAGTAAAGTTAAAAGAGCTTAATCGGGTTAAAGAATATATTAAAGGTAATACTTTAATGAGTCTTGAAAATACAACTAACAGAATGATAAGACTGGCAAATTCAATTTATCACTATGGTAAAGTTGTACCGGTTGAATATTTATTAAATAAAATTGATTCGGTAAATCCGGAAGACATCCGGAAACTTTCTGCAGAAATTCTTGATGAATCAACTTTAAGTAAGATAGTTATCCGTTCAAAAAATAGTTCATTAAAAAAAGCAGCTTAATTAGATAGTATAAAACAGAGTAGATTATGCCTAAAATTAATATTGATGGAAAAGAAATAGAATTCAAACAAGGTCAAACAATTATTGAAGCAGCAAAAGATCACGGAATTGAGATTGCTCATTTCTGCTGGCATCCTAAACTTTCTGTATCAGGAAATTGCAGGATGTGTCTTGTTGAAGTTGAAAAAATGCCTAAGCTTGTAATAGCTTGTGCAACAACTGCAGCCGATGGAATGGTTGTTCATACACAATCCAGTAAATCTTTAGCAGCCAGAAATGCTGTGATGGAATTTTTCCTTATCAATCATCCGCTCGATTGTCCGATTTGTGATGAAGCTGGCGAATGTAAACTTCAAGATTACACTTATAAGCACAGTGTTGGAGAAAGCAGATTTGTTGAAGAGAAAGTTAAAAAGGGTAAACGTATTCAGATAGGTCCTTATGTAATGTTTGATGCTGACAGATGTATTATGTGTTCACGATGTATCAGATTTTGTGATGAAATTGCAAAAGATCCTGAACTGACATTTACGAAAAGAGGTGACAGAGTATTTCTTACAACTTATCCGGGCGAACAACTTGATAATCTTTATTCAATGAATGTTGTTGACATTTGTCCTGTTGGCGCATTAACAAATAGTGATTTTAGATTTAAATCACGTGTCTGGGAAATGTCACTTATAAATTCTGTTTGTACGGGTTGTGCACGTGGCTGCAATATTGAGCTTTGGGTAAGAAACAATGAAGTATTAAGACTGGTGCCAAAATATAATGAAGATGTAAATAGCTATTGGATGTGTGATCACGGCAGAGTTAATACATTTAAATTTATCAATGCTGAAGACAGAGTAGATGGTCCGCACATCAGAGTTGAAGGTAACTTAACTAGGGTTGGATGGGATGAAGCCTATGCTGAAGCTGCTTCAAGATTAAAAGCATTTGGCAAAGATGAAATAGCCGTACTCGGCTCTGCTTTTGCCACTGTTGAAGATAATTATATCGCATCAAAGTTTGCTAAGTCGGTTTTAGGAACTGGTAATTTAGATTTTGTAAGACATATTGATCCATCTTTTGGAGATGATATTTTAAGAAGAAATGATATTACTCCTAACTCTCTCGGTGCTGAATTAGCAGGTGTTAAACCTTCTAAAAACGGAAATGACTTTAATGGAATTATTAAAGCTATTAAAGAAGGGAAAATAAAAGCACTATATATTTTAGAAGATGATATAATTGCTGAAAACTCAGAGTTGGAGAATGTATTTGCTAAATTGGATTTATTAATTGCTCACGCTACTAACTTTAATAAAACAACAGTGCTGGCTGATATAGTCTTTCCTGCTGCGACCTATGCAGAAAAAAACGGTACATTTGTTAACTTTAACGGAAGGGCACAGAGAATTCGACCTGCTGTTGCAACTTTGGATGTTGATCGCGCGTTGGAAGGAATGGCAATGAGCCGCTGGGATAAATTCGGAACAAAGTTCGATCGTTGGGCTCAGGGTAAACACTTTGATGCAAGATCAAGCTGGAAAATATTAGTTGGACTGGCTTCTGCTATGGGACAAAAAATGAAATACGGAATGGCTGAAGAAGTATTGCTTGATATGGCAAATAATATAGATGCATTTAAGGGATTAGATTATGATGTACTTGGAGAATTTGGCGTTCAATTGAAAACTGTAAATTCTAAATCGTAAAAAAAAAATTTAGGCTATAAGGAATTAATTATTAATGGAAGCAATAGGAAATCTCTTGTGGACAATAGTAAGTTTTTACAATTTCTTGTTAATCAGAATTGTAATTGTACTTGTATTGATGCTTTTAACAGCAGCTTATCTGGTATATTTTGAAAGAAAAATAAGTGCATGGATACAAGATAGAATTGGTCCTAATCGTGTTGGTTGGAAAGGTGCGCTACAGTCTTTTGCAGATGTTTTTAAACTTCTGCTTAAAGAAGATATAGTACCTGATAATGCAAATAAAAGAATACACACACTTGCACCAATGCTTGCATTGTTTGTAGCATTCACAACTTATGCTGTTATACCAATTGGTCCGGGACTCAATATCGCCGGATATGAAATTCCGCTGGTTATAGCTGATGTTAATATCGGAGTATTATATATTCTTGCGCTTACATCGCTTGGTGTTTATGCTATTACTTTTGCAGGCTGGTCATCAGGCAGTAAATATTCTTTGCTTGGTGGAATTCGTTCTTCTGCTCAGATGATCTCTTATGAAATCTCAATGGGTTTTTCAATTGGTGGAGTTGTTCTGTTATCTGAATCGCTCAGACCAATCGCAATTGTTGAATCACAATCAGGCTGGATGTGGAATGCATTTGTGCAGCCAATAGGCTTCATTACTTTTCTGGTTTCAGCATTTGCAGAAACTAACCGGTTGCCTTTCGATTTACCTGAAGCAGAACCGGAACTTGTTGGTGGTTATCATACAGAATACAGCAGTATGAAGTTTGCTGCATTTTTCCTTGCAGAATATGCAAATATGTTAATCGCAAGTACACTGATCGTAACTCTTTATTTAGGTGGATGGCAAATACCTTATATTGAAACTTTTGGATTATCTTCCGGACTTGTTTTAGCTCTTCAAATTGCCGGATTTCTTCTGAAGGTTGGTTTGCTTTTGTTTTTCTTTATATGGGTAAGATGGACTATCCCCAGATTCAGATATGATCAATTAATGAGTTTAGGCTGGAAAGTTATGTTCCCATTATCTTTGCTAAATATTGTATGGGTCGCATTTTTAATAATGGTATTTAGGATATAATTTTTTATTATTTGTTAGTTAGTAATTAAAGAAATCTATAACGGAGATTTGATGTCAGAAAAGAATATTCCTGCAAAAAAGAGAATTAAAGATCTTAATTCATTGGAAAAAGTTTACTTCCCTGAAATACTAAAAGCGTTAAAGCTTACTCTGAAAACCATGTTTAGGCCAAAGTTTACGATGCAATATCCCGAAGAAAAATTTATTCCAACTGGTTCCTATCGTGGCAGACCAATTCTGGTTATGGAAAATAATGGTGAAGAGAGATGTGTAGCCTGTGGTTTATGTGCAAGAGTATGTCCTCCGCTGGCTATTGAAGTGCAAGCTGCTGAAACTGAAAAAGAAAAAGAGAGATATCCAGTACGATTTGAGATAAATATGTTGCGTTGTATCTTCTGTGGCTTTTGTGAAGAGGTATGCCCCGAAGAGGCTATTGTAATGAGTAAGGATTATGAGCTTGCATTCACTAAAAGGGAAGATGCTATTTACGGAAAAGATAAACTTTTAGTTCCTGTTAATCAGTTACCCGATAAGATTGGCTTTCTCCGGAATTATAGATAGTAGATTAAGTTGCAAGATAATTTTATCTTTTGCCTCTCTTAATTGTTTAAGAATTAATAATCTGGATATAGAATGTTATCAAAAACATTAACCAGTGCTACTTATGGAATAGAGGCTTATCTTGTTGAAGTAGAAACTCACGTTGAAAAACAAATTCCTGGTTTTATAATTGTTGGTTTGCCTGATAATGCAGTACGTGAAAGTCGTGAAAGAGTAATTGCAGCAATAAAAAACTCAGATATAAAATTCCCCACAAAAAAAATTACAATTAATCTTGCACCTGCTGATATTAAAAAAGAAGGCAGTTCCTTTGATTTATCAATAGCTATTGGAATTCTTGCAGCGGAAGAACTGGTATCAGATAAGTTTTTATCAGATTCAATTTTTCTTGGAGAACTTTCTCTTGATGGCACTTTACGCCATATTAAAGGTGCTCTTCCAATTGCTGTTGAAGCAAGAAAGAAAGGGATAAAAAGAATTATCTTACCCACAGAGTCTGCCAGTGAAGCAGCAATCGTTGATGAGATTGATGTGTATGGATTTGAAAATTTAACTGAAGTAATTTCTTTTCTGAATGAAGAAATCCAGCCTGAAAAAACATTTACAGATAAAGATGAATTATTCTCAGCAATTAATAATTATCATTTAGATTTTTCAGATGTTAAAGGTCAGGAGAATGTAAAACGGGCTTTAGAAGTTGCAGCAGCCGGTGCACATAACATCTTAATGATCGGACCGCCGGGTTCAGGAAAAACAATGCTTGCTAAACGATTACCATCAATACTTCCGCCTCTAACTTTTAATGAAGCATTGGAAACAACAAAAATTCATTCTATTGCTGGTATCTTACCCAAAAATAAAGCAATTATAACGGAAAGACCTTTCAGAAGTCCACATCATACGGTAAGTGATGCAGCTTTAGTCGGAGGTGGTTCTTTTCCTAAACCGGGTGAAGTATCTTTTGCACATTTTGGAGTTTTGTTTTTAGATGAACTGCCGGAATTCAAAAAAAATGTTCTTGAAGTTTTACGACAACCTTTAGAAGATGCAAAAGTAACTGTCAGTCGTTCAAAATTATCATTAGAGTTTCCGGCTAACTTTATGCTTGCTGCTGCAATGAATCCTTGTCCATGCGGTTTTTACACAGATCCTAGTAAAGAATGTACTTGTGCACCTCCGCAAATTCAAAGATATATGGCAAAAATATCCGGTCCATTATTAGATAGAATAGATATTCATATAGAAGTCCCTGCTGTAAAATATAAAGAACTATCATCCAAAACGACAAGTGAAAAGTCAGAGGAAATCAGGAAACGGGTAATAACAGCAAGACATATTCAGTTGGAGAGGTTCAAAAATCTTAAACATATTTTTAATAATGGGGATATGGGATCAAAAGAAGTAAGAACATTTTGCAAGTTAAATGAAGAAGGTGAAGAATTACTAAAAATTGCTATGACAAAACTGGGACTTTCTGCAAGAGCTTATGATAGAATACTTAAAGTTAGCAGAACAATAGCAGATCTTGAAAATTCACTGGATATTTTACCCCAACATATTAGTGAAGCAATTCAGTATAGAAGTTTAGATAGAGAATTGTGGAAACATTAAAAAAGCCGGAACCAGGTCCGGCTTTGAAAAACAAGTTATAATTATTTTATTTTGCTGCGTCTACGATATCGTATAAGGTATGGAATCCAAACAGCTTAAGTCCAACAGCGCCTTTTCCATATCCCGGAATTGAAAAACTTTGTGCGATTGGTTTTTGCAAGAATACAAATTGTGAATTTCCTTTTGTTTCTATCTCTGCAAAAACATATTTCAAACTCGATGGTCGGGTTCCTGTGTATTCAACTATCAAATTCTCTTCATCTGATTTCCATACGCTGGAAATTTCATTCATTATAGTATTATTTGTAAAAGGTGAAGCAATGTCATTTCTTGAAGCACAACCATAAATGTTCACATCACCTACCTCAGAAGAATTTAATCCATGGATAATAAACGAACCATTATCAACCTTGTCTACAAAATATAGGCTTGCAGGTTTATCGTTAATATAATTTACGACTACATAATAATGTAAATATTTCTGACTGATTGATGGCAAGTGAAACTCGGTTGCATTAACATCAATATTTAGTTTTAAAAACTTAAAATCTTCAATTTTATTAAAATTGAATAGGTATGGATACGGAAAAGACGTTGGATTATATATATCATCCATACCGTTTTTCTCCAGTACCGGACTGGTTGGTAATGAGTTGTCCATTACATCTGAACAAGAAGTTAATCCAAAAAGGAAAAGAACCGAGAGAACCAATAATAAGTTTTTCATAAAAGCCCCTATGTAAATTGTTGTTGATTATTTTGTTGTTAAGTTTTTCCCAGTTGGTATTTACACGACAAATTATGTGCCTTTTGTGTCACCTTAAAAATAACTTCTAATATTAAACTAAAAGATTGCTCGACTAAATTTTACTTAAAAATTTTTTACACAGGTAAAAATTACCTGTCTGTAACTCACTAAGAAGTTAGCAAAAATGATTTCTCAGAAGCAACTTTTCAGAGTGATCGCAATCAGGATTAAATGTAAAACTCAGAAATACTATAATTAGTAGAGATTAAATCTTAAATCCGAAATAGAAATACAGAAAGGACTATTTAAATATCAAAAAAAGGGATAAATTAGAGAAAAAAATATTCACCAATTGGGTGAAATAAATTTTCAACAATACTTATTCTTCATAT
>JAKIZM010000101.1 GCA_022708025.1 Bacteroidota bacterium
AAATGATTTGTTTTTCATTTCCCTATAAATTTTTGTTCTTGTTTTGAGCCAGAGGCTCATTTGCCTATGGCTGAAACTTATTTATTTTTAATTACTTAGCTCCTCCTCTGGTCATTTGATACTATTTAAGTAGTACCATTTTCTTCATATCAACATAATCATTTGTTTTTAACTGATAGAAATAAATTCCACTTGAAACGTTGGATGCATCCCATTTTACTTCATAACTGCCGGGTTGCTGTTGTTCATTCACTATGGTTTTTATTTCCCTGCCAAGTACATCATAAATAGTTAAAGCTACTTCACTTGCTTTTGGTAAATTATATTTTATTGTTGTCACCGGGTTGAAAGGATTTGGATAGTTCTGCTCAAGAGAAAATTCTCTTGGCAATATTTGATTTGAAATAGTTCCATCTACTTTAGCAAATAAATGTATCTTATTATTTGTGAGTTGATCAAAAGTTGTTTTACCAAAACCGGATATACCCGAAATCTTTCCAACACCGCTGTCTCCTATGAAAGAATAATTAATGCCGTTCTCAGGATTCATCTCCCACGTTATACTTACAGGATATGAATTTGTATGAACAAGAATATTCAAATCAATTGTGCCGCTGTCTGCTGAAACTTTTTTCACATACTCGTTATACTCAAACCTCGAATCAAAACCTAATTGTTCAAAGAATGGCGGAAGCTCAAGATCAACATTTATCATAGCTGTATCGATATCTACATTAGTTACATACAAAGTCTGAGAGCTACCGGATGCATCTGTGATTATAAATTTATCCATTACAGATAAATCAATTTCAGATATAGAAGTTATTTTCGATAATTCATCATAACAAGGTTCTGCATATCTATCTAAAATCATGTTTCCTGCACCAGTTGCTTGTGTCCAATACGCAATTCCCGGTTTTAAGCTATCATTTGAATCAAGTAAATCATATCCCTCAGTGACAGTATAACTATAAATATTTCCAATTATATCAGGTGGCTCTGAACACACATTTGGAACAGGTACTTTGTCAGATATTGTTCCGGTTATATTCCATCCGGTTACAACGGGAATTTCCAAATATTCTATAACAGTTCCTGCTTGAATTAATGTCTGCGGTTGTAAAGGAAAATTTACCCAATAACCCGGACCATTTTGAAGAGTAGAAGCTGGTACATAACCTGACTGCCATTTATAAGCGCTAATTGCCGTTGGGAATATTGAAGAAAGAGAATAATCTGTTAAACCAACAGAAACACTAACAAGCTGCCAGCCGCCTGAATTTTGATTCTTTACTATAGCGTGATTTAATTTTATTTCATCAATTAAAGTATTTCCATTGCCAAGCTTATGGATACCATTCAATGCAAAGTGTGCAGGTCTTATATAGTTTGCTAAAAATTCGTCATAAGCATCACCTAAAGAAGCTGCCGGAAGTGTAATATCATTAAGACTTTGATCATTATTATAGCCTGCTGATGGGAAGAAATCATTCAGTTGTTCTAAAGAACTATAATCTGCCTTTTTAAGTCTTATTTTATCTACTACTATATGATTATCATCCCAAAATTCAACATTATACTGCCATACCAGTAATGTGCCCGGTTGATATTGATATGTCTCCGGTGGTTCAGGTATATATAAGTCAAAGCCTTCTCTTTTTCTAACTTCAAATATATAGTGCATATTTTGTGGACCTCCGATTGGATCTATTTTATACAATTTCGGATCCTGGTAATCATATTCTATTATGAAGTTAGTTGTATCTGATGTTATTGTTGTAACAGGTCCAACCCATCCTTTATCTAATCTAAAGTATGGTGCAAGAGTAGCAGGGCATTCCCCTTTATCATTTGGACCATTGGACCAACCGTTATTCATTAAATCAAAATTTCCTGTTGCCGTTGGATTATAATCTTCGAATACTCCGTCATAAAAATCCCATTTTTACCCCAAATGAATTCAGATGTATACCAATATGTGTAAAAGACTTGTCTGGACCAAATATTGATGAACTCATCCGTTCACCACAGACGTAACAATTCCTATTAGGAATTGCTCCAAGTGTGCCTGTATATCCAGCAGATGGAGATTGAGCATATACAACTGCCAAAATATCATAATAGTTTGGATTGCCAGGAGTAAGTGATATTAAACCATCAGCCGCTGCCTTATCAACAGCTTCATTAGCCAAAATAGTAAATCGGGCATACTGATTAAGATAATATTGTATGCTATAATTTGCAGTTAACCACTTGGGCATACCAGTACCTTCATCGGTTGAATTTACTACTTTGCCTTCAACTACTAATTTACCGCGGGATAATTGATCCCAGTAATCTGTAAAGCTGCCAAAAACCGGTTCATTTTCTGGGTGTGGTGATGGAAAACCAGGGCGTGGATTGGGCTCATACCAATGATTTTCAGAGAACATCAGACTATCAAAGTCGGATGTAAGATAGCCACCTAATCGTGGAAACTCATTTGGGTCAAAGTGTTTTACGTCCTGGAATTCAATCAATATAACTCCGACTTTTAATTTTAGCGGGGCATTGTGTGTATCAGCTTCTGCCTGTCTCTGTGCAAACCATTGCCCGTTTAATTCAACTTCTTCAAGGAATTCTTCTATCATCTGGTTTATCTCATCAATTCTTGCCTGTGTTCTTTCAAGCTGGTATGATGACGGCGGTGGAGTATCAATACCGACTTTGTAATTTGTTGGTGTAAATTCTCCGTACTGATCCAGTGTAGCGTAGTAATACCAGCCATCACCGGATTGAATGAACCTGTATCCGTCTTCTGTTTCTGCCCACGAAAAGAACTCATCTCCCCAGATTCTTCCTGTAAATGCAGTTTCATCTGGCTGCTTTAATTCTATCATCCCGGTATCAAATTGTGCCGGACTTATTTCTATTACAAATGTTAGAACAAAAACACTTAACAAAATTTTTAATGAACTTTTTATTGTGACTCCTCTTTTTATTTTAAGATTAATAGTTTCTTAATCAGTCTTGTAGCATTTGTTTCAAGACTGTAAAAGTAGTTTCCTGATGCCAACTCATCTGAGGAAAGTCTTATCTCGTGTTCCCCTGCCTTTTGTTCTGTTTCTATAAGAGTTAATATTTTCTCTCCTAGTATGTTATATAAGTTTATTCTTACCCTCTCATCTTTGGGAATCTGATATTTTATAATCGTTGATGAGTTAAATGGGTTTGGATAGTTCTGAAAAAGGACGTACTCTTTAGGTATGAAATCTACTGCTACTTCAACCTCATCTGAATACGTAAATGTTCCATCATAATCTACTTGCCTGAGTCTGTATTTATAAACACCACTATTAACATCTTCATCAATAAATGAATATAACCTTGGTTCTGTAGTAGTCCCAAACCCCTGAACGAAACCGATCTTCTCCCAATCTTCTTGACTGGGCGAAGCTGAAAGCGAAGCCCGTTCTATCTCAAACCCCATATTGTTTATTTCAGTTGCTGTTTGCCAAGATAATTCTATTGAATTATTAAGTAGTTTACCGTTAAAAGAAATTAACTCGACTGGGATTATGACTTCACCTAATTGTCCATATTTATTTACTTGTTGGGCTACTATTGTAAATTGTTCTATAGTTCCAACTATGATGAAACCACCATTTCCATCAGTTGTATAAGATTGAGAGCCCATAGATGAATACGAAATTAAAATTCCTTCTTCGTTCCACAACTTGTTTCCAAGTGTATCATAAGTTTGAACTAACAATGAATCTGGTGAATCAGAATAGATTAGTGCTGTTTTGTTCGGTTCAAGGGGAAGAACGACCGCACCACCACTGGGAGGTTTGCCAATAGTCAGGCTACCATTTGGAAAGAGTTTGCTTCCGTCCAACCTCAATACCTGAAATTGAGTCACTCTATCTATACCGTTTCTTTTCCCCGTCCAACAGTAATAAAAGTAACCGTTGTTTTGCTTTACACTCAACGATGGGTTTAAATAATAAAGACTATCAGCCACTTCAATATAAGGTTCCTGCCAAAGGTTATTACCCAAAGAATCTTGTCTTTGTGTTACAAACCGTCCGTTATTTATACTGCCTACTCCACCGCTTAATATTATTCCGCCTTGCGGATCAGGTATAGGGCTGCCAAGTGTTACGCTATCCCTTCTTATTATTTCTCCATCCTCTCTTATACGGTATAAATTTCTTCTAATCTGAACATAATAATTTCCATCACTTGCCCTTACTAAGCTTGGTGAATCATAATTATAATCACTCATAATATATAACCCACTATCACTCCATACTCTTTGTCCGGTTCTATCTATTCGGTTTATCCAGTATTGATTAAAAGAAATAGAATCCGAAGTCACCCAGGTAATTATACAACCTCCGTTTCCATCTGATATTAACCTTTGCGCTCCTTGATTTGTATCTACTACTGAGACCCTTACTCCTGTCTGTCCCCATAAAAAATTTCCACTACTGTCAACTCGCTGCACTCTTACTCTTGTTGTCAGGTTAGGTAGATTCTGGTACCAATCTTCATAACTGACTATCACTCCTCCTTCTCCATCCTCTATTATTTCTGCCTGCCATTGTTGAGGCAGTTCGCCCTGTATTTGCTTCATTGTTTCCCAGGGTTTATAACCGTATTTATTTATTCTCTCAAGAATAAGTTTGCGGGGATAAGAAATATTATTATTATAAGTGATATAACATCCACCAGCGCTATCACTACGGATATGCGGATCTTGTCCGTATCCAATTATCAGATTATTGTTTGGGTTGGTTGACCATTGGGAGAAGGAAAGACTATTTAACAACAACACTAAAAACATTATTTGTATAAAATATTTTCTCATTTCCTTCTCCTGTTATTTTAAGATTAATAGTTTCTTAATCAGTCTTGTAGTATTTGTTTCAAGACTGTAAAAGTAGTTTCCTGGTAATTAAAGTTTCTAAATACGGAATTAAAACCTTGCTGTATAAGATTAAAATAAAACAAAATATTTGATTATTATTTAAGTAAAACTGGTAAAGAATTGTTTGATGGACAAGTGAATAGTAGTAGAGCGAGATCTTAAAATTATGAGGAGGGAAATAAAAAACAGGTTATAATATTCTAATGATTCTCTCGCAAAAGGAATCAAGCAACAAGAACCGTATGTATGGTAAATAGACATTTAGTTATCGGCTTATTAATTCCCGAGAGAAATGTAAAAACTATTTTTATAAAAACAAACTTTTTAAAATAATTTTTTTGTGCTGTTGAAAAACAGACAACATTTGTCAATCGTTCACCAACTATGAACTAAAACTCATTCATAATTCCAAAATGTATTTTGCCTTCGCTGAACGATTTTTTTAAGCAAGAGTTTTCCTTAAGACCCAAAAGTTAAGAAGTGCTGTTCTCCCCGGTAACTTTTCCATCAGCAATTTTCAGAGCATTGATGATATGCTCTTTTTCAATTTCCAATAATGTTTTGAATGAACTGATATCCTGTTCGGTTTTATTAATGCTGTCATTTATTAAATTTTCAAATGTCAGGTTTGTACCCTGTGAGGTAATTATTGCCCTTTTCAATCTTACAAAACATCATCATTCTGATTTTAAATTATCAATGCTAAAACAACTTCATCTGTTCCGGCTTGGGCTGTTTCTTCTTTACGGTTTCAATCAGCGAAGCAGGAATTTCTTTAACAAATCTTGATACTGTTTTACTTTCTATCTCTGTATAATTTTTTCGCTGTGCGGAGTGTGTAATAAACAACTCATCCTTTGCACGGGTAAGCGCCACATAAAAAAGACGCCGCTCTTCTTCAATATCCGTATCCTTTCTGAGCAGCGGAGTAATACCTTCTTCTGCCCCGGCAATAAACACAACGGGAAATTCAAGCCCTTTGGTTACATTAAAAGTGTATGATATTCTGGGTAATGAAATAGCAACATTAGTTAATGAATATAAACCCGCAGGAAATTATGAAGTTGATTTCCAGTCCACGGTCAACGGTCATCAGTTGGCAAGCGGAATTTATTTCTATCGATTACGGGCAGGCTCATTTATGGAAACAAAAAAAATGATTTTATTAAGATAAATCTGTTGTCACACTGAGTATACCTGTCCCGTCTTGCGGGATCGAAGTTTGACTTTTTTTTCTGGAGATGAATGAAATTAAAATAATAAATTAAATAGTCACTCTTCGACTCCGCTCCATTAGACTTAATAAGTAAAAAGATATAGTTTTACAATAATATTAAATAACAAAATAAGGTTAAATTAAAATACCCAAAGAACCGATTAAGTCTATGACTCGCTCAAACATAAAATTATACGTTGATTAAGACCCGGTTCTTTGATGGTTAAAGCTAAATAATATTTCCATATAAAAGATTATTAAAATGGAG
>JAKIZM010000051.1 GCA_022708025.1 Bacteroidota bacterium
TAAAATACCCAAAGAACCGATTAAGTCTATGACTCGCTCAAACATAAAATTATACGTTGATTAAGACCCGGTTCTTTGATGGTTAAAGCTAAATAATATTTCCATATAAAAGATTATTAAAATGGAGTAAGCTCATACCAGGCTTTGGGTATTTTAAGCAAAAATAACACAATGCAAACAATAAAATATTTTATTGGCTTTGATATTTCGGCAGATGATTTTACTGCCAGTTGCATTATCAGTCCTGATAATCCTGTTTTTTCAACACAAAAGTTCTCAAATAACATTGATGGTACTAATGAGCTTATTGAGTTATTCGATAAGAATAACATAAAACCATCTGAAGCAATTCTCTGTATGGAAGCTACTGGTGTTTATTCTGAAAAACTCTGTTACTTTTTAGCTTCAAAGGGATTTACTGTATCTGTTGAAGCTCCACACAAGATAAAAAATAAGATCAAAGATTCACCAAGAAAGAATGATTTTATTGATGCACTGGCAATTGCTGAATATGCTTACCGCTACACTGATAAGCTTCCCAAATGGAAGCCTCGCAATGAGATTCTTGAGCAAATACAGGTGCTCTTGAGCACTCGTGAGCATCTTAGCGTTCAGATGATTGCTAATGTCAATGCTCTTAAAACTCTAAAGCATAAATACTATCAGACTCCGCTGGCTAACCAGATATATCAGCAGACTATCAGTAAACTCAAAGAACATATAAAACAGATAGATCAGGAAATAAAATCCTTAATCGATAAAGACGATTCTTTTAAGAACAATGTTTCTTTAGCCAAATCAGTTCCTGGTGTCGGATTGCTTTTAGCAGCAAATCTTCTTGTTCTTTCAAAGGGCTTTACAGAAAATCTAAACTATAAACATATTGCTTCCTACACAGGAATATGCCCTTATGAGCAGATTAGCGGAACATCGCTGCATAAACCACCAAGATCAAGAATGTGTGGCCCTTCAAAGCTTAGAAAACTTCTTTATCTTGCTGCATTATCTGTAAGAACACATAATAAGAACTTTAAGAAATACTTCCTTCGCAAAGTAGAGGAAGGAAAAAACAAAAGACTAATACTAAACAATATTGAAAACAAACTGTTAAAAATAATTTGTGCTGTTATTAACTCTGGCTGTGCTTATACTGAAAATTATAAATCTATAAATCCAAATAGATTAAATACAGCTTGACATTGTCATAATATTCAACGTGACATTGGGTTTCAAACCTAGTCTTAATGATTGTTATCCTGAGCCTGACGAAAGATGACTCTAAATAATCCTCAGTTTAAATTATTAATCTTTCGGCAGTTTAAATCTTACTCTTAAAACTCCGTCTTCAAAACTTGTTGAAATAATTTTAAACTTTCCTATTTGCTTTGTAGAGCTGACATGAACTCCGCTGCAAGGACAAGCATCATAATCTCCGATTTTAATTATCCGAATAGTATCTCCTGCATCATCAGGTAATTGAGAAAGCTTAAAGCTTTTTATAGCCTCATCTCTTTGTAAAAACTCTTCAGTTACCTTAAGATCCTTCTGAATAATATCATTAACCTTTTTATTTATCGTTTCGATTTCTTCTTCAGTCAGATTGCGATCAAAATGATAATCACACTTTGATTTCTTCTTTTCAATATGATTTGAAAATGATCTGCCTTTGTTAAACATTCTTACCATTGTCTGATTCAGAATATGTTCGGCAGAATGCATCTCCGGATTATAATCTTTGTTTGCTTTTACTTCATTCATATATATAAATATTTTGTTTTGTGCAATTTAGTGATTTTGCAGTTTTATAGAGAAATATATCTGGCCACCAAAACACCAACACACGTAAACTTTTTATTAAAAACAGTAACAAGCTGTTTTGCTTTTGTCTTCTTAATTCAAAATCATTTTTATATAATGCAATAGGAATTTAAAAGGATTAAGAATGAATTTGTTAAAACAATTAAATGAAAACAAAATGAAAAATCAGAAGACATTTTATTATTTTATAGTAATCGTTGCAGCATTGTTACTGATGTTCTTATCTGCTAAACTTTTTCTAACGGATAAATCTATCGCTGCAAATAATGACTCCAATAATGAATATTTTCCGCAGGATTACAGAATAATTTCACCAAAAATTCCGGATCATATTACAATATTTGGCGAAGATGTGCCTTTGGATAATTTCGAAGTTTATGAAAGAGTTGAGCGCGAAATCCTTGTAAATACTTACTGGCATAGCGCAACAATACTCGCAATCAAAAGGGCTGCGAGATGGTTTCCTGTTATAGAACCTATTCTAAAACAAAATAATATTCCGGATGACTTTAAATATCTTGCAGTTGTTGAAAGTAATTTAGATAATGTTGTTTCACCTGCAGGAGCAACAGGTTACTGGCAGTTCATAAAATCTGCGGCTAAACAATATGGACTAGAAGTAACTGATGAAGTTGACGAAAGATATAATGTAGAGAAATCAACTGTAGCTGCGTGTAAATTTCTTAATACTGCTTATAATATGTTTGGCAGCTGGACGATGGCTTCTTCCTCTTATAATGCGGGCTCAAGCGGAATTGAAAAGTGGAGCGGCATTCAGAAAGCGACTAACTACTGGAATCTTGTTCTTAATTCGGAAACCTCAAGATATGTTGCAAGAATTATTGCAATGAAATTGATTATGGAAAATCCGGCTGCCTATGGCTATGATTTAAGACCGGAAGATTTATACCAGCCGCTAAAATTTAAAGAAGTTGAACTTAGTTCATCTGTTACTGATTTTGCGGATTATGCTATATCGCTTGGCATAAATTATAAAACATTAAAACTTTATAATCCCTGGCTGCGTGATACTTCATTAAAAAATAAAGATAAGAAGTTATACAAGATAAAAGTGCCGGAAGAAGGAAGTATAAAATTAATTAAAGAATAAAAAGCAAGGCGTTTAACTTTTAAATTTTTTTAGAATAGTTAATTATTCAAAAATCAAATTATAATATCTACTGATCTGATTTCGTAATTCATCAATATGAATATTTCTTGAAACTCTGATTGTTTCTTTTCCTTCGAAATAAATAAGAATAGTTGGAACAGTAAAGACAGAAAGCTGACCCGATATTTCTTTAGCTTCGTTCAGATCTATGTAATAAAAATCAAGTCTAGGAAAATCTCTTTCGATCATCTCTATAACTTTTGGTTTTAACACTTTGCAAACATTACAATCAGGTGTGCTAAGATAAAAGCAAATTGCAGATTTAGATTTTAGCAATTCCTGAAAATTATTATAACTTAAAACAGATGTGACAGCCATTTACAAATGAAATCTTTTAAAGAAAAATTGTTGCCCAATAACAGTCATTCCAAATCTACTTTTGAATCATATTTTATTAAATACTAATAAACTTGAAATGACTGTTTTAAGATTCAATTGATTATAAACAATCAATTAATGATGATGATGTCCGCCGGGTCCGTGAACATGACCGTGAGCCAATTCTTCAGCGGTTGCATCTCTTACATCAAGAAGCTCTAAATCAAAATTTAAATTCATTCCTGCAAAAGGATGATTAAAATCAATCGTGATTTCATCACCATTTACTTCTGTTATAGTAAAAGGCATCTGAACACCTTCCGGATTACTTGCCATATATTCCATTCCAACTTCTAGCACAAAATCTTCGGGAAAATTTTCTTTTCCAACAACCTGCACAATTTGATCGTTATAATTTCCGTAAGCATCTGCAGCTTCTAGCTTTAATTGCTTTTTTGTTCCAATCATCATAACGCTAACAGCTTCTTCAAGCTTTGGCAAAACCATTCCTCTTCCACTTATATATGAAAACGAACCGCCTTGATCTGTAGAATCTAACACATTTCCTGCATCATCAGTTAATGTAAAATTCAAAGTAACAACTTTGTTTGCTTCAATTGGCATTTTATATCCTTATTGTTTTTAATTTCGTATGCATAATAGAGAAAGTGTAATAAAAATAAAAAGCGAAATTATATGAGTGAATTAGAAATTATTTCCAGAAAAGTATATGAAAGTTTCAGAACTTTATTGAATTAAGTAAATTTGGTTTGCAAAAGAAACATTGCTTATAAAAAATATTTATCTAAATAAATTCCCTTGAACGATACTTACGATATTACAATTATTGGCGGCGGAATTATTGGAACCGCAACCGCCCTTACCTTATTAAAACAAAAATCATATAAATTACTTTTACTGGAAGCTGAATCATCTCTTGCAGCTCATCAGACAGGAAACAACAGCGGAGTAATTCACTCCGGACTTTATTATAAACCGGGATCATTAAAAGCAAGGAATTGTGCTCACGGAAGAGAAATGATGTATTCTTTTTGTGAAGAACATAATTTACCATTTGAAAGGTGCGGTAAAGTTGTTATTGCAACATCACAAGATGAAATTCCTGCTTTAAATCTTTTGGAAGAGAGAGGAATTGCAAATGGGTTAGCGGGAATTAAAAGATTATCATCCGGGCAAATAAAAGAATATGAACCATACACAAATGGAGTTGAAGGTTTGTTTGTTCCACAAACAGGAATTGTTGATTACACTGCGGTTACAAACAAATATGCAGAACTAATCGAAAAATCCGGCTGCATAATTAAAAAGAATTCCAAAGTAATTTCTGTTGATATTAAAGCTAGTGAATTAATTCTAACAACAAAGGCTCAGAAATACAAAACAAAGTTTTTGGTTAATTGCGGTGGACTTTATTCTGATAGAATTGCAAAACTTTGCGGCGTTAATCCCGAGGTTATGATCATTCCTTTTCGTGGTGAGTATTATAAAATTAAGAAAGAAAAACGGTATCTTGTAAAGAACTTAATATATCCTGTTCCTGATTTAAGTTTTCCTTTTCTGGGTGTGCACTTTACAAGAATGATAAACGACGGAGTTGAAGCCGGACCGAATGCTGTGCTTGCATTAAAGCGGGAAGGATATAAAAAAACTGATTTTTCTTTTCGTGATGTTTTGGAGATGAAATTTTATTCTGGCTTTTGGAAAATGGCATCAAAGTATTATAAAATGGGTTTGCTTGAGTTCAGAAGATCATTTAGTAAAAATTTATTTGTGAAATCTTTGCAGAAATTAATTCCGGAAATACAATATGATGATATTGAATCAGGTGGTTCTGGAGTAAGAGCACAGGCATTGGATTCAAATGGAAAACTTGTAGATGATTTTAAGATTGTTGAAGCAAAAAGGATGATACATATTTTAAATGCACCTTCACCTGCAGCAACAGCTTCGCTAAGTATTGGAAAAACAATTTCCGATATGATAATTAAAAGAATTAATGAAGAAGTTATTTAATCGTAATGAAAAATAATTTAATAAATATTATTTCCGACTCACTTAAGAAAACCGAGTTAACTGAAATTAAAAATGATTTTTCTGATCTATTATTCGAAATCAGAAGAAGTAAGAAAAAAGATGTTTTGATCAATGATATTTCCATAAAAAAAGATTTTCTTATCGGAGAAATAAATCAGATACTTGAAACTCATACTCTTGAACGAACTAAATATTACATCAAAAGGTTGATGAAAAGTTTAACTGAAACAAAGCACAATAAAATTAACGATCTGAATCTTAATCGCTGGAAAGAATATGATGACATCATTACAGATAGTTTATGGATTTTAAGTAAACGAGACAGCAGCGGAGTTCATCATGCAGGATATTGGGGAAATTTTATTCCGCAAATTCCAAATCAGCTCTTACGCAGATACACAAAAAAGGGGGAGTGGGTTTTAGATCCGTTTCTTGGAAGCGGAACAACTTTAATCGAAGCTCAAAGATTAGGTAGAAATGCTATCGGTATAGAGTTATCTAAAAAAGTTTTAAATCAAACTAAAAAAACTATCTCGAAGGAAAAGAATCCTTATTCCGTTAAGCTTAAGTTTCTAAATGAAGATAGTTCAGAAATTAATTTAAAAAGGTTCTTGGATGAATCTGCAATAAAATCATTTCAATTTCAGATTTATCATCCGCCATATTGGGACATAATAAAATTCAGTAACAACAAATCCGATCTTTCTAATGCAAAATCTCTGAATGATTTTTTAACAAAGTTTGGAAAAGTTTTAGATAATTGTCTTCCTTATCTCGATAAAAAAAGATTTGCCGCAGTTGTAATCGGTGACAAATATTCGGATGGCGAATGGATTCCTCTTGGGTTTTATGTAATGCAGGAATTTATCAACCGCGGAATGATCTTAAAATCCACAATCGTAAAAAACTTTGATGAAACGACTGCAAAACGAAATCAAAAAGAACTTTGGCGTTATCGTGCGTTGGCAGGTGGATTTTATGTTTTCAAACACGAATACATTTTTATTTTTCAAAAGAAATGAAACACAGTTTAATCGAAATAGAAACAGAATTAAAAAAAAGATTAAACTATCCATATAAATGGGGACAGAAACAAAACGACAACTTCGATAAGCATACAAATTTTATTTATCACACATTTTCCTTTGAAGAAATTCGGAAAGAGATTGAATCAAGATTTAAAACAGAAAAGGATTACGATCTCTATTTTAACTATTCAATAAACAGATGGTATAACTTCTGGTCAGCACAAGCTGTTGAAAATATTTTTTGCTCTCTGCCAAATGTAAAACCTGCATTGGATAGCAAGGACAGATTAGTTGATTTTACAATTCAGGGCGAAGCGTTCGATCATAAAACATCGATCTTTCCAAAAAATTTTCCTTACAAAATTGATGATGCAATTAAGAAAACTGATGAATTAATTAAATGGCTTTACAAACATCAATCTCAACAGCAGCGAAAACATCTTAAAAACAGATTGTTCATCGTTCTTTATGCTCGCAACGGAGAACACTGGAAATTGAAATCTGAAATAAATTGGTTAAAAGAACGAATTGAAAAATATATGTTGGGATTCAATCCGAACTTTCTTTTGAAATTTAATTTGGAAAAAGAAAAACCAACTCTGGCAGATGTAATTTGGGCTATAAAGGATTAATAAACATTTCTATTAAGGAATTTTAGTATTTTTCATTCATAAATAGAGAAAATAAATGAAAAACATTGAAGAAATTAAATCACTGATCCAAAAGAATAAGGTATATCTTGTAAAGAAATACAATCTTAAAAGCATAGCTTTATTTGGATCAATTACTAGAAACGAAGCAACTGCCGCCAGCGATATAGACATCCTTGTTGAATTTGAAAAGCCAATTGGTTTAGAGTTTGTTTTGCTTGCAGATGAGCTTGAAAGTATTCTTGGTTTAAAAGTTGATCTTGTTACACCAAAAGCCATTAAACCAAAAATGTTTGAAATAATCAAGCAGGATTTACTTTATGTCTAAACGTGATCGAACAATTATCTGGCATATTGTAAGCAATGAATTATCTATCCTGAAAAAATCTCTACAACAATACTTATAACCCACATTTTCCCGACATTTCTGTCAAAAGAAATTTTTAATCTATCTTGTTTTTAATTGAAGTAAGATTTTGGTTTTACTATTTTCAATCCGAAAATAATTATAAAGATTGCAGCGATGAAAAAAACACTATTATTTGCGTTTACAATTACACTTTCTTTTTTAGTCTTGAGTTGCGGAGATAGCAATAAAGACAATTCGGATATTTCTAAAAAAGATGGTTCTTCCGATCTTCAAAAAAGATATGGAATTAAATCAGCAGTTGTTGAATATATAATTACCGGTTCACAGGAAGGAACTAAAACTCTTTACTTTGATAATTGGGGTATGAGGCAGGCAGAATATACCAGATCAGTTTTATCAGTCGGTGGGTTTAGTAAACCAATTAACATCGTTAATATTATCGATGGCGATTATCAATATATGATAAACATCGATCAGAACAGTGGAACCAAAACAAGAAATCCTATATTAAGATCAATGGATGAACTTAAAGGTCAAAAAGGATTTAATGAATTTGGCGAACAAATGCTTTTAAGTATGGGTGCAAATAAAATCGGGAAAGAAGAGTTTCTCGGAAAAGATTGTGACATCTATGATATGCGAAACACAGGAACCAAATTATGGGTCTGGAAATGGATTACATTAAAATCTGAAACAAATTCAAGAGGACTGGAAATAAATGTAACTGCAACCAGAATTAATGAGGGCGCTGTTCCAAAAGATAAATTCAAAATTCCTGATAATGTTACTCTGAACGAAGTTGATCTTGATAACATTGAAAAAGAAATGAGAGAAGAAAACAAATGATTTCATTTCTTCCTATCGGTGGCGGAAATGAAATCGGTGCAAATAGTTATTATTTAAATTTTAATGGTAACGGAATTATTCTTGATTGCGGAATTCATCCTCAAAAAACAGGACTGCAATCATTACCGGATTTTAATTTACTAAACGACAAACAAATTGACTCCTGTTTAATCTCTCACGCTCATCAGGATCATATCGGTTCACTTCCTTTTTTGATAAAAAAAATTCCTTATGTAAAAATTATTACAACTCCGCAGACAAGAGCTATTGCAGAATTAACACTTCACAATTCTGTTTCAATACTGAAAAAAGAATTAGATGATGAGATGTTTGAATTTTACTCACACGATGAGATTGACCTTCTCATTAAAATGATTGAGTATAAGGAATATGACAAACAATTTGAGCTTAATTCATATCATCAATTAAAAGATTCAAAAGTTGATGTAACTTTTTATGATGCCGGACATGTTTTAGGCTCAGCAGGAATTTTGTTAGAGAATAACAACCATAAAATATTTTATTCAGGAGATATTAATCTTACCGATCAAACTATCCAATCAAAAGCAAAACTGCCAAAACATAAAATTGATACTTTAATACTTGAAACAACTTATGGCGCAACTGATTCTGATTTGCTATTAAATTGGCAGGAAGAATCTTTAAGGTTTGCAAAAGAAGCAAATAAGATTCTGAACAACGGTGGTTCGATTTTAATCCCTGTTTTCTCTTTAGGAAAGATGCAGGAAATGTTGGCAACAATCTGGTTGTTAATGCAAAAAAGCAAATTGACAACAGTTGATATTTATACTGGCGGTATCGGAACAAAGATTAATAGAGTTTATGATTATAACAGATATGTTGTTGACAGAATTGATAAAGAGTTTGAGTTGAGTTCAATTCCACAAAAAGATTATTACGAAATCACGAGTTCGGAAGAATTTTTTTCTCATCCCTGTATTGTATTAGCATCAAGCGGAATGATGATAAAGAATACTGCATCATACAATTTTGCTAAAAGATTTTTAAGACAAAATAACTCAGCGATTTTTACTGTTGGATATATGGAACCTGAAAGTCCCGGTTATCTGATTGCAAACTCGAAACGTGGTAATAAAATTCAGTTAAGTGATTTTGATGAAGCAATAGAAGTAAAGTGTGAGATTAAAAATTTCAAATTCTCTGCACACGCAAGGAGAGAAGATCTTTTAAAGATTGTTGACAAACTAAAACCTGATAATGTAATTTTAACTCACGGTGATGACGAGGCAATTGATTGGGTCGGGTCATCAATTCTTAAAAAACACAAAAAAATAAGACTCTTAATCGCGGAAATTGGGAAAGAATTAAAAATTTTTAATTGACTAAGACAACAATTGATTTTTCTTTGTATATTAAAATCAAAATTAATTCAATTTCCTTGCTAAATAGGAAATAAATATTTTCTTTCAAAAAATTTTTAATCAGGAGGAGAAAATGTCTCATCTGAAAAAACAAGTCCAGGACAAAATTGAAGCCTGGCGACCGCGCACAACCCGCCTTCTCAAAGAGTTTGGAAACACCAAATTACAAGAGATAACAATTGAACAAGCAATTGGCGGTGCAAGATCTGTTAAATGTCTTGTTACAGATATTTCTTATCTCGATCCGTTTGAAGGAATTCGTTTTCGTGGATTTACAATTCCCGAAGTAATGGAAAAACTTCCAAAGGTTCCGGGTAATGAAATGCCTTATGTGGAAGGATTCTTTTTCTTTTTACTAACGGGTGATATTCCTACTGCTGAAGAAGTTAAGGAAATGGCAGAGGAATTTAAGAAGCGCTCAACAGTGCCGCAATATGTATTTGATATTCTGCGAGCAATGCCTGCTGATTCACATCCGATGGTAATGTTTTCAACTGCGATTCTTTCTATGCAGCGCGAATCTGAATTTGTAAAAGAATATAATTCAGGTAAGCTTAAAAAGAATGATTACTGGGCTCCAACTTACGAAGACGGTTTAAATCTTCTTGCTAAACTTCCAACTATAGCTGCTTTCATTTACAGATTGAAATATAAAAATGGTGATATCATTCCTTCTGATCCAAAACTTGATCTTGGTGGTAACTTTGCACATATGATGGGAATTGACAAACCTTATGATGATGTTGCAAGAATGTATTTTATTCTGCATAGCGATCACGAAAGCGGAAATGTAAGTGCACATACTGGTCATCTTGTTGCAAGCGCACTTTCCGATCTTTATTATTCGATCTCTGCAATGACAAACGGACTTGCAGGACCATTACACGGACTTGCTAATCAGGAAGTGTTAAACTGGCTGCACGGTGTTTTTGAAAAAATGGGCGGCAAGGTTCCAACTGAAGAAGAGATGAAAAAATTTGTTTGGGATACGTTGCAGAGCGGACAGGTAATTCCAGGATTCGGACATGCAGTATTAAGAAAAACAGATCCGCGTTATCAGGCTCAAAGAGAGTTCTGTTTAAAACATTTACCAAACGATCCTTTGTTTAAATATGTTGACCTTCTCTTCAAAGTTGTTCCGCCGATTTTATTAGAGCAAGGCAAAGCAAAAAATCCCTGGCCAAATGTTGATGCACAATCAGGTGTTATTCAATGGTATTACGGATTAAAGGAATATGATTTCTATACTGTTCTGTTTGCTGTTGGAAGAGCGCTCGGTGTTGTTGCAAATATTATCTGGGACCGCGGACTTGGTTATCCGATTGAAAGACCAAAATCCGTTACAACCGCTATGCTTGAAGAAGTTGCAGGAATAAAATCTTAATTGAATTACTACACTACAAACCCGATTCCCCTAAGGAATTGGGTTTGTTATCTTACCTAATAAATATATTATCTTTTCCAGATAATATGCCCATTAATATTATTTTCTTCAAACACTTCAAGTATTTTGGTGCAAAAATCTAAAAGTTCTTTATTTCCTTCCTTTTTAGAAAGTTCATATAGTCTTATAAACATTTTTTTCCCCGTTTCAGTTTGTTTGAAATTCTTTTTCAAGAAATTATGTTGTGAACAAAGAGTTTGTCCATTTTCAATAGTTGCTTTTCCACCAAGGTCTTTTGGTTTTATATGATCAACATGCAATTCTACTCCGTCCTTTATTCCTCTGCCACATATAACACATTTATAATTATCTCTCTTTAAAATAATTTTCTTTTGTGCAGTAGTAAAATCTTCTAATTCTCTTTGCTTTACTAAAGAAGGATCATACTTGTAAACACCCTTTGCAACTTTAATTAGAAAACCACTTTGTGCTAATTTTCGTATCCCTCTGTCTGGGTCCCTAAAAACTTTACCAACTCTTATTTTATATTGAGTAGTAACCCAATCAACAACCTCTGGATGATTGATATCTCTATTTGGGTTATTCTTAAAAAATTCAATCAGCAAATCTTCTTGCTTGATAAGATTCTTCATTAAATTCAAGAGCTCCTGTTTCTTTAATGATTCTATTAGAAGCTAACTTACAATAATTTTTATCGAGCTCAACTCCAACTGCAATTCTATTATTGTTTTGAGCTTCAATCAAAGTAGTTCCGCTACCAGCAAAGGGGTCGAATATTACATCTTTTACAAATGAAAAAAGTTTTATTGCTCTTCTTGGCAACTCTCTTGGGAATGGAGCCGGGTGTCCGATTTTTTTCTTGCTTTCTCCATTAAATGTCCAAACACCATTTGTCCATTCCATAAATTCATTTTTTGTTATATCTGAAATTTTTGTTCCAGTTGTCTTCTTCCAATCATTTTTATATAAGACTAAAATTAATTCAACTGGCGCAATTACATATGGTGCTGCTGCACTAAGCCAAGATCCCCAAGCAGTCCTTCTCGATATATTACCTTCGTTCCAAATAATTGTTGAATGATATTTCCATCCAACTTTCTGCGCAATGTTAGTTAAATCCGCACCGACACTTTTTTGACCTCCCTTATTTTTATCTAAGGGTATATTTAAAATAAATCTACATTGGGGTTTACTCCAATTGTAACAATTCGAAATCCACTTTTCAGAAAAATCAAGATAATTTTCGTAAGATAATTCATCGTTGTTCGAATTATAATTAATGCCAACATTATAAGGTGGCGATGTAACAATTAAATCAATAAACTCCTTTTTAAAAAGTTTTTCATTCAGTGTATCGCCGTTAAATAATAATATATTTTTATGTCTAAGTATTTCAGTTCTATATTTAGAAGTAGGTTCTTTAAATATATCATAATTGTCAGAATTCTTATAAATACTACTTGCTTTTTTTCTTCTAGCCATTGTTATATATATTTTTTTATTATTTATTAAAATATAAAATAATTACTATTAAGAATTAAGTTAATTATATGAAACAATAAAGTATTTATCAATTTTCTCTAATTAACTTTTAGCCTTTAATAAACATAATAACTTTAATTCTCTATTTGTATAACACTACAAACCCGATTCCTCTAAGGAATTGGGTTTGTTATTTTAAAAATCATACTCTTCGTAGGTTTAAATTTTCTGCTGTGTTTTTTATTATATTCCAAAAGAAAATTTTTATTCTGTTAAAAATAGTTTAATACTATGGACCTGTCTTTATCATCGATAAAAGAATTAAACGAAAAACTGCTCGGAGGAAAAGCCTCGCTTGAGCAGAACGAAATTAACGATCTTATCAACGATCTTTTAATTGAACTAAATAGCGTAACAAAGAATAACAATCTTAATCAGCCTGTTATTTCAGAAGTATGGTTGAGTATATTAAACGGTTTAGTTGCAGGGGGATTTTCAGATGACATTATGAACAGTATGGATAAAGATCTGTTCTTTGATTTTGGTAATTATCTTGCATCTGGTCTCGTTAATTCCAATGATAAAACAGATTCAATAATTCACAGTTATTTAAATCTTTTTCGTTATTCATCTTTCCTGCAAAAGATATACGATGAAAGAAGATGGGATAAACTTATCAAATCGCTGATAGACAAAAGTAGTTACACTTTTGATGTGTTGTTCAATCAAAGAGTTGATCAGTATAAAAAGAAAAATCTGTTCAGAATAATTAAAGACAGACATACAATTGATTATACCTGGCAAAAAACATCTGAGATTGTTAGCGATTACAGCTTATCAATTCAAAAGCTTCTTTTTGAAATAGAAAATGAAAACAAGTTCACAGCCTTTCTTCTTGAAAACAGCTTCGATATGGCAATGCTTGATCTTGCTTGTTTAACAAGCGGAATTGTAAATGTTATGATTCCCGCAAACTCAGTTTCTGAACATATTCAATTCATACTTAATCAGACAAAAGCACCGATACTTTTTGCAGATGACGAAAAACAGCTCGCTAAAATCAGATCGATAAAAAATGATACGCCTTATCTTAAAACAGTTATTCTGATTAAAGGCAATGCAGCGGAAGATTGGGTAATCAGTTTTGAAGAGTTTAAAGCGCTTTCATTTCATCAGAATAAATTAAATGAATCAAACATAAAACCAGATTCACTTGCAACAATAATGTATACATCTGGAACAACCGGTGAACCAAAAGGAATAATGTTCTCGCACACTAACATTGTGTATAAAAGGTTTTGTCGTGCAATGGCAATTCCAGGCATAAGCGATAAAGATCGTTATCTTGCGTTTCTTCCGTTGTATCATACATTCGGAAGATGGCTTGAAATGGTCGGTTCTATTTTCTGGGGAGCAGAATATTGTTTTATGGAAAATCCATCGGTTGAAACGATGATTGATAATATGCGTTTTGTAAAGCCGAGTATTTTTATTTCCATACCGAAAAAATGGATTCAGCTATATGAGTTTATTACTGCCCGTGTTGATGTTGAAACAGATGATGATGAAAAAATTAAATCAGTTGTCGTTGATACTACCGGAGGAGATTTAAAGTGGGGACTTTCTGCTGCAGGATTTTTACCACCTGATGTTTTCAGATTCTTACAGCGTTATGGCGTTGAATTGATGAGCGGTTTCGGAATGACTGAAGCAACAGGCGGAATAACAATGACACCGCCGTTTCAATACAGGGAAAATTCGCTTGGCAAAGCATTACCCGGAATTGAAATAAAACTCGGTGAAGATGGAGAGATACTTATCCGCGGTTCTTATGTTATGATGAATTATTTCGGTCAGAAAAAGGAAGATACATTTGATGCTGATGGATGGCTTGCAACCGGCGATATAATGAGAATGGATAGCGATGGATTTATAGAAATAATTGACAGAAAAAAAGAGATTTACAAGAACATCAAAGGCGAAACTATTGCCCCACAGAAGATCGAAAATCTTTTCAGGGATTTTGAATTTGTAAAACAGGTTTTTCTTGTCGGTGATCATCGTCCTTTTAACACTGTATTAATCTTTCCTGATC
The DNA here is from genome assembly GCA_022708025.1 of Bacteroidota bacterium. Classification (GTDB taxonomy): domain Bacteria; phylum Bacteroidota; class Ignavibacteria; order Ignavibacteriales; family Ignavibacteriaceae; genus IGN3. Next base: position 14,642 of record JAKIZM010000051.1, read on the forward strand.
TTAAGTCAGCAAACTCTCCTTTAATTAATATGGATGAACAGCAAAGACAGGAATATTTCTCAAATGTAATAGTATCGGTAAATAATTTTCTTGCACCATTTGAACGAATAGTTGATTTCAGAATTATAAGCAGACCATTTGATGATGCACATAATGAACTAACTCCTAAATCAACATATAAAAGAAGAGTAATAGAAAAGAATTTCGGTGATGTTATCCAATCAATGTATGAAAAGGATCATTTGGCACTTGCTTTTGGTAAATACGAAATCAAGGTTTCGAATTGGTTCTTAAGAGAAAAGGGAGCGCTCAGCCGTGATATTTCAATTGAATCAAATGTGTTATCAATTCCAAAACTTAATGTATCACTTATTATCAAAGTAATTGATGATGAGAAAAAGATATTTCAGATCGGTAATTATTCATATACCATAAAAACAAAGCAGATTGATCTTCAGGATATCTTTACCAATCCGTTTTATTGGCTTGGAAATACAGGGGTTGTTGAATTTACGGGATCAGGAATATTCCGATGGTTCAGAAAGCTTGAACCACAAAAAGAACTTGAGTTTATTGAACGAGTTTCTGCAGTAAACACTAACGATGCTGAACGAATAAATCTTGATGAAATGCTTGTAGCAAAAGAAGTGTCTATACCGGGACTCCACATTGCGACAGCTATGCTTCAGTCGAATGATGATAATGATGTAGAAAAATCAATTGAATATTTTTCTGATATTCTAAAAGATATAAACTCCACACATTATAAACTTGTTGGTGAAATTGTCTTCAGACCAAATATTATTCAGAAGATAGGATCGAAAAGAAAAATATTCCTTGCTGCTTTACAAACTTTTAGAAAAGATAATTTCAAAAAACTATTACAATTTTATGTCGATTCAGATAGCGAGTTTTTAGATAACCAGATAATAAATACTATAAACAATATCAGTCGTGGTAACGAAAACCTTAAAGAGATTGAATCGGTTTTAGATAATCAGATTTCAAATCTTAACTCCAAAACATTCCTTGATAAAACATCCATTCCAAATTTATTTAACTTATTAGTCAGCTACGGCGCTAATCATCCATCTAGTTATGAAGGCATAAGAAGATTCATTTTACAGTTTGAACTTTACGGCTCAACAAAAGAGATTAGATCGCTGGCAGAAAGCTCGCGAGTAGAAATAAGAAGATTATTTACAAACTGGCTTGGCGAAGTTCCAAAAGTTTCTATCGATCCGGAAACAGGCGAAGAATACAGATGGGCTGATGTATTGATATTTGATGAAACAATTTCTGAAAGAGATAAAAATATTTTAACAAAAGCTCTTTCTGAAAGGCAAATCATAAGAGAAGCAGTTTTCCTGATTTCAAACGGGGTGTTGATATCCTTGAATAATATTTTACCTTCAGGAGTTTGGATTAGCAAATTTTCTGAAACCGAAAGAAGATCTGTTTTCCGTCTAACAGTTCAAACCCGTTTTCTTGGCGGATTTGATATTGCAATACATTTAAACCACACAGACAATGCTGCAGATATTTTGGAGGAAATAAAATGGAAAGCTATTGCCGGTGCTGATAACATCGAAGAAAAAATTGCGGCAAAGTTCGGCGGGCTTTGGGAAGACTTTGATTTATGGACTGAAGAGTTTGTGGGTGATGAATCTGTAGAAAGATTTATCCGCCGAGAATATAAAAGAAACGATGCAGTTACTTATGAGAAATTAAAAAATCTCTGGAAGTTCTTCGTTTGGAATGCTTCCGCAGCTTACATAAAATTTTGGAAACTTTCTGAAATGAAAATGATGCTTGATGAAATCAATACCGATACAGTTGTTGTTTCACAACACGATTATCAAACGAAATGCATCATTACTTCATTCTCTCATAGAAGGAAAACTGAATCAATTTTATCGCTTATAATGAACTTTTATGAAAAATTTGTAAAACCTGCAGAAGAAAAATATCCTTTGATTAAAAAAGCTTCAGTTTGGAATGCAGTATTTTCAGGAATAATTGAAACTCTTGGGCGGGATGAAGGAATTAAGCTGATAAATAAATTCCGTAATGAAGTTAAAGAATCAAACCTGGGAGCAAAAGAAAATATTATAGCACGAATTGATTCGCTGATAAACAATATTAATGAACATGGATTTTTACCCAAACAACTTTACTTTGCGGTTAAAAGATTCCATCGCTGGTTTGAACTAAATAAAGATGCATCATTATCTGCACAGGCAGAAATGATTTATGAACTTTACGACACTTACCACTTATTTGATCTTGAAGAAACTTATCCCGCTGTAAGAGCGAGATTCTTTTTAGAAACAGTTTTTTATTCTTCTTCAAAAAGATTCAAAGATATTTTACATGACCTTGTAAAGAAACAAAGGAACAGAAAAATTTCGAAGGAAGAATCGTTAAAACTTATTACTTCGTTGACCTTTGAGTTTGAGCTTGATGAAAAGGAAACATATTTTATTACAAGACTTGGTTATCCGCATCTTAAACCAACTGATTCGGCTGCACTTATTAAAATAAGATCAGAGGTTGCTGGAAATCCAAATCTTGTTGTTCAGCTTAGGGATGATGATGGCAACGCATATACAATCAGAAATCCTATTAGCCCAAAAGAAATTTCTAAGCTGCATCAACTTTATCTTGAAGAAAACTTAAATGTTAATTTCAGACCTGAACACGAGTTTCTTGTTGCTGTATCTGACAGAGGTTTTATAATTGGCGGAGCATTTTATAATAAAGCTGACGATACAACTGTGCATATGGAGAAGATTGTAGTTTCCAACCGCTATAGAAGAAAAGGTATCAGTGAAGGAATAATGAACGAACTGTTTAACCGTATGAAGTCGGAAAACTTCAAATTTGTAACTACAGGATTTTTCCGTCCTGAATATTTCTATCGTTTCGGATTTAAGATTGAAAGAAAATATTCGGGTTTAGTAAAAGAGCTCTGACGAAAGATTAATTATTATGAAATCATTAATTATTCTATCATTAATTATTTTGAATCAAATAGCTTTTTCCCAAAGTGATGATTGGGCTAATCTTAACAGATATAGACAAGAGAACTTAAATCTCAAATCGTCTTTAGAAAATGAAAACAGAGTTGTCTTTATGGGCAACTCAATTACAGAGGAATGGATTAAAATTTGTCCGGAGTTCTTTACAAAAAATAATTATATCAACAGGGGAATCAGTGGACAAACAACACCGCAAATGTTAATAAGATTTAGACAGGATGTCGTAAACTTAAAACCAAAAACAGTTGTTATACTTGCAGGCACAAATGATATCGCCGGGAATACCGGTCCATCTACACTTGAAATGATAGAAGATAATATTAAATCAATGGTTGAAATTGCAAAAGCAAATGATATAAATGTTATTTTATCTTCAGTTCTTCCTGTATTTGATTATCCGTGGAAGCCTGGAATTAATCCATCAGAAAAAATTATTGAACTTAACAGTTGGATAAAAGCTTATTCAGAAAGCAACCAAATAATTTATGTTGATTATTTTTCTGCAATGGTAGATGATAGAAATGGTTTAAAGAAAGAGTATTCTAAAGATGGAGTTCACCCGAATTCTGAAGGTTATAAGGTAATGAAGCCATTAATTGAAGAAGCAATAAAAAAATTAATCGCACCTTAAGTTCTGAAAAAATTATTATTCTCCTAAACGATAATCTATTACTCATTGGCGTATAAGTTATTAAATAATCCTTCAACAAGTAGAATATTATTTAACTGGCAAGAACTTTTTCCAATTACTAATAGTTGCGGTTTTTATTTTTTTAAAAGCTTTATCGTTTGAACAAGCTAAATAAAAGCCTTAACTTCGTTTGAGGGAAATTTGATTATTTATTTGATTGATTCTGATTCAATCAATAACTAATACAAGGAGAATGCTTATGAAAAGGCTTTTATTTTTCATATTTCTTTTCAGTTCGCTTATTTACGGACAGGAATTAAATATGAATATTCATCTTAAAGATGGCAGCACCCTGACATTTTCAGTTAACGATATTTTGCGGCTTGAGTTTGATGAAGCAACCGGTATAAAAGATCATCAGGACCTTAAACAGGTTATTGAATCATTTAAAGTTCTGCAGAATTATCCGAATCCGTTTAATCCTTCTACGACAATTACTTATTTGATTCCAAACACTTCAAATGTTAAAGTGCGGATTTATGATATTAACGGGCAGCTTGTTAAAGATATGCTGAATGAAACGCAGCCTGAAGGAGAGTATAAAATAATCTGGAATGGAACTAATGATAAAAATGTAAGCGTAGTCAGCGGAGTTTATATTTATACTGTCAGCAGTAATGAGCAGATAATTTCCAAACAAATGATTTTATTGAAGTAAGGAGGATTAGAAAATGAAAAAGATTTTATTCTTCTTATTTACAATATTGATTTGCTCTAATTCATTTCCGCAAGTCCTTAAAGTTGTTAAAAATGATGGACAGACTCAGTCTATTAATCTTTCTGATATTAATAACATTACTTTTAGTAAGGTAATGCTTATGAATGAAAAGCAATTGCTGCGAAATAAATTAGTAGTCCATACAAAAACCGAAACTAAGGATTTATTTATCCTCGGAATAGATAGTGTGTATTTTAATGAAGATGCAACTGAAATATATTTTCAGACAACTTATGAACTCAATCAATTTAATCTTGCTGATATAGACAGTATAACATTTGATGTAATTACAGATTCAACTATTTATATTACTTATAATGACAGCTCTGCATCGGTAATTAATCCATATGTAGGACGCGGAGTTTCAGTCAGCGTTTCAGGCGCCGATGTAATCGTTACTGCCAGCTCAGGCATTGAAAACCTTGATTATGTTTTAAGCGGAACCACATCAGACGGGATGTTTAAAATTTATTCGGATAAAAAACTTGAACTGCATCTGAACGATGTGGAAATTACAAATAATGATGGTCCTGCGATTAACATACAATCGGGTAAAAAAATATCTGTATTTCTTGAAGATGGAACTCATAACATTTTAACCGATGGATTAACTTATGCAAATGCTCCCGCGGGTGAAGATCAGAAAGCAGCTTTTTTCAGCGAAGGACAGCTTATCTTTTCAGGAAACGGTGATCTTACAATTAATGGACGCGGAACAAATCAGCATGGACTTGTAAGCGATGATTACATTGAAATAAACTCAGGAAATATTATTATCACCAGCGCAGCTAAAGATGGAATTAATGTAAACGATGGCTTTTTTATGAATGGCGGATCGGTAGATGTTAAATCGAATAGTGATGGTATCGATGCAGGAGAAAGCTTCATTAAAATTACTGATGGCACAGTTAAAATTTTAAATACTGCCAATGATAAAAGCGCTATGAAAGCGGATGGTATAATCACTGTATCCGGTGGAAATTTAAATATTACTGTTCAGGGTAATCAGTCAAAGGGTATTAAGTCAAAACAAAGCATAACATTTGAAAATTGTTCGGTTAATATTATATCAACAGGCGGAGTTGTGTTAAAACCCTCGGGTTCAGGATATGATCCTTCTTATTGTACAGCTATCAAAGCTGATAAGGATGTTATTATCACTTCTTCTGAAATTACAATTACTGCAAGCGGTCCGGCTGGGAGAGGAATTTCCTGCGACCGGGATTTGATATTTTATTCAGGCTCTCTCGGAATTACTTCAAGCGGAGATGGAGCAGCATATACAAATCCTGCCGGTCAGCCAGATGCTTATACTGGGCATTGTATTAAAACGGATGGCAGCGTAGTAATTGTTGACGGAGAAATTACTCTTAACAATTCCGGCAAAGGTGGTAAGGGAATCAATGTGGATGCAAATATTAGCATAGGAACTTCATCTACACAGCCGACAATAAATGTTACTACCACCGGACAGAAGATATTTATATCTCAGGATAATTATGCAGAAGCAAAAGCAATTTCTGCTGACAGCACAATCAGAATATTCGACTGTGATATTTTAATCAGCTCTGCAGATGATGGAATAAAATCGAAAGATTCTCTTATTATTTACAACGGAAATATTAAAATTACTCAATCGTTTGAAGGACTTGAGACTCCTAACTTAATAATAAATGGCGGTGATATTAATGTAACAGCAAGCGATGATGGATTAAACACTACATATGGTTTGGGCGGGGAATTAAATGATGGAAGTAAAATGATAATAAATGACGGATATATTTGTGTAAGTTCAACACAGGGCGATGCACTTGATGCAAACGGTGATATTTATATTAATGGTGGTATTATCGTTGTTCACGGACCGCAAGCAACAAGCGGATTTACGTTTGAAGTTGGACTGGATTTTAATGGTGAATGTAAAATATCGGGCGGCTTTCTTGTTATTTCCGGAACAAACTCAATGTTAACTCAGGCACCGAGCAATTCATCAACACAACGCTCAGTTCTGTTAAAATCATTTTCAAGTATTTCAGCCGGAACCCTGTTTCATATAGAAGATTCAAACGGAAATGATTTATTAACATTTGCGCCAATGAGGAAATATTATTCAATTATTTTTTCAGATGCTCAACTTACTGCCGGTGCGCAATATAAAGTTTATACAGGCGGAACTTATAACGGCGGCACAGTGCGTAACGGATTATATACAGGTGGAACATATTCTCCCGGAACATTAAAAACAACATTCACTCAAACAAATATGGTACAAGTTGTGAATTTTTAGAAGATCGTTAAATATAATTTCAGTAAAAAAAAGCCGGACGTTAAATAGATCCGGCTTTTCTATTATATAGATTTGTAGCTGATATTCAATTTTATGTAGTTGTAAACAGATAAACTGTTTTTCATTCGCTGAGTATTTTGGGAGGTATCATCTGCATATAACACAAATAGTGTAAGATATTAAATCTTACCAGATTCTGCTTTTTTACCATTTATTTATAAAAATAACCATAAACATTGATTTTTTACAGATTATCAGGTTTTGTTTGCAAATTTGCTATTGAAGCGATATCATTACGATAGCAAATTTAGAAAGGTTTGTAAAATGGAAAAAATAGCTGAAAAAACTGCAAAAAAACTAAACGGGTTTTTAATGTTATTCAGTATACTTGCACTGATTGCTCTGGAAATCTATTTATTAGTATTGGGGATAAGGACAAATAATAACAACATTCTTTGGGTTTTCCTTCCTCTCATTCCGGTTATATTGCTTTTATTAAGCGGCTTCACTGTAGTTCAACCAAATGATTCTCGCGTTCTTATATTATTTGGTAAATATACCGGTACGATTCGAGATTCCGGGTTCTGGTGGGTTAATCCGTTTACAGTAAGAAAAAAAGTTTCTTTAAGGATCCGGAACTTTAATAGTCAGAAAATAAAGGTTAATGATCTGCATGGTAATCCAATTGAAATTGGGGCTGTTATAGTTTGGAAGGTTATTGATTCCGCAAAAGCCGTTTTTGATGTAGAGAACTATGAGCAGTTTGTAGATATTCAAAGTGAAACCGCAATTCGTTCTCTTGCATCAGAATATCCTTACGATGTTAACGAAGAAGATATGCCCTCATTACGCGGAACTCCTCTGGAAATAGCTGATAATCTTAAAAAAACTTTACAGGCAAGATTGGAGATTGCAGGAGTTGAAGTAATTGAATCCAGAATAAGTCATCTTGCTTATGCACAAGAAATTGCGCAGGCAATGTTAAGAAGACAGCAGGCACAAGCAGTGATAGCTGCAAGACAAAGAATAGTTGAAGGAGCAGTTGGAATGGTTGAGATGGCACTTAAATCATTAAGTGATCAGAAAATTGTTAATCTTGATGAAGATAAAAAAGCAACAATGGTAAATAATCTTATGGTTGCCCTTGTTTCAGAAACATCAGTACAACCTGTAATTAATACCGGAACATTATATCAATAAAAACATCATGAAAAGATTAAGCGAATATATCGACAGTCCTCTCTACTTCACACAGAAAAGTTTTTTAAGGAGAGAGTTTGAACTTATCGCTGAGGAAAAAATATTAGCAAAATTATATTATCCCAAATTCTTGAGCATCTTAGCTATAGTTGAAGGGCTTGATCAAAAATATGAAATTAAACCGACTAACTTTTGGGCAACAAGTATTGGCATATTCAAAGAAGGTTATCAAAGGCCTTTTTCAGAATATGTCAGCACAAGGTTTTGGGGAATGAAAGGCGAAATATCATTAGCGCGCGGAGAAAAACTTAAGCTTAACTTCGGGTCTCTCAAAAAATCGTGCGGAGTTTACAACTCTTATAATGATCTGTTATTAACATTTAAAAATAAATTTTCATTAAAAGAGAAGACTAATATTACTATTGAGAAAAGTTCTGAACTGATAGATGAAAATCCGTGGGTTGTTTTTTTAACTTTCTATAAGATTCTGCAGCAGAACAGAAACAGCGGTATCGCTTAATCGGGAAATTTTTGAAATGGCTGAAAAGAAAAAGTTTTTATTAAGAATAGATGAAAAAGTTTATGCCGCCCTTGAAAAATGGGCGGCTGATGACCTAAGAAGTATTAATTCGCAGATAGAATATTTACTTACCGATTTATTGAAAAAAAGTAATCGGCTTAAATCAAACAATTCACCTGAAGAAAATTCACCGAAAGTTCCTTCAGACGAAAATTAAATCACTGAAAACGCCTAAAATCGTAAAATCCGTTAAAATTCAAGATTATAGTATTGGGTAGAGTTAATGGATTTCTTAAGTTTGTCTTAATGATTTTTTGCAGGAAATATTATGAAGCAAATAAAAATATTATTTATAATCTTTACAGGCTTCTTTTTTTATAACTGTTCCTCTCTAACATTAAAACCAGCAGAATTCGGGTGGCCTATCGAGGCAGTTTTAAAAATAGATAATCAAGGATTTGTAAAAGAAGAAAGGCATTCTGTCTATTTTAACACTAAGGAATTATTTCTTGAAGAAATGCAGGATTCACTCAGTTATGCCGGTAAGACGCTGAGATTAATAAGAAATAATGAGGGTTACTATTTTATGACCTCAGTTGATTTTAAAAACGTATATATCTTTAGTGCTGATAAGGATTCTTTTGTCCTCGAGAAAAAAATTCAAATAGATGAAACCGGTATGCCGAATCCTGTATTTAACCAAAGATCTCTGTTTATAGAATTAATAACTAACGGAAAGTCTTATAGATTAACCTCTGACGGAATACAAGGAGGAGATTAAATGATACACTCAAAATTTATTAACTATATTCTTTTTGTGGTTTTTTTGTTTTCTTCGACAATTTTATTTGCACAATCTGATTATGAAATGGTGCAAAGCTTTAAGGAAAGAAACATTAATCTGGCAAACAGTATAAAGTTGGCAAAAAGTCTTGAGGAACTTGATAGTCTGAAAATAGAAATAGATAATTTTAAAAGAGACTTTTCCGCAAAAAAATTCCTGCTTGATCAAAGCCTTTATCCTGAGAACTTTTTATCTACCATTGATAACCTTGTTGCATCTCTTGAATTACGACGGGATGATTTTACAGAAATTGATGTTTTGAAAACCGAAGTAACAGCATTAAAATCTGAAGTTGATCTTTTGAATAAAAGAAACAATGAGCTTCTTGACCGCATCAGTATTCTGGAAACACAAAAGAGAAAAGATGCTGCAACTATTGATGAGCTGGAGAAACTTATTGCTGATTTAAGAATAACAGTATTAAAGCGCGATCAGTTGATCTTTGCTATTGTTGATAGTCTTACTCCTAAATTGGCTGGTGATGTTACAACAATGACTAAACGGGACAAAGAACAAGTCTATTCACAGATTGAAAGAAATAATCTGCTTGCAACCATAAAAAAATCTTTAAGAGATAACAGCCGCTTCCTCGAAGTAACATCTTTAAAGGTTGAAGATCTTGACGGTGTCAGGAAACAGCAGGAAAATTTTGTTAATATGTGGAATAAAATCGGACCAAAGTTAATAGAAGTTTATGCTGGCAAAAAAGAACAATCTGCTGAGTTACAGGAAATTAATAACCTGTTAACTGTATGGTCCAACAGGATAAAAAAGGAAGCCTGGGAATCTATTAACGAAGAGTTTGCACTGCACAATATTAATCTGCAGGAATTTAATAACGGCAACGATTTTACATCTATTGTAACAAAGTATATTTCTGATGAGATCAGGAATTATGGGATTAAAAATAAAGATGAATCTGAAAAAGCCTATACTGCATTTGCAGACAGCGTTTGGTTTAAATCTGTCTCATTAGAATGGATGCCTTATCTGTTAAACAGCAAACTTTTGACAACAGCACAGAAAGATGAGATAGAAAAGAAAATTTCTGAATGGAAAGCTGCAATAACCCCCAAGGATAATATGTGGCTTTATGCTGTTATTGGATTGGCAGTATTATTTGTTGTTGCACTCTTTTTTATCCTGAGAAAGAAAAATGTTACTCCGGAAGATCCTGCTAAAATGTAAAATCTATTTTAAGCCTCCTTTGTGGAGGCTTTTTACTTAAGATCAGAAAATACCTTCATGAGCCCTGCCCGTTTTTATTCATCAGTTCATTTGCAAGTTTTAAGTAAGCAACTGAGCCCGGTGATTTTATATTAAATAACATCGTGGGCTTTCCATAAAATTCGGCTTCAGAAATTGTAGTGCTTTTTGGTATTATTGTTTCAAGTACATCTGAGCCAAAATTACTATAAATAGCATTTTGAGTTAATCCCCATGCTTTTGTGTTTTTTTCAAACATTGTAAGAAGTATTCCCTCAACAACTAATCTTTTATTAAGATTTTCTCTTACTAAACAAATGTGACTATACATTTTTTTTAATGCCGTAATTGAAAACTGACCGGCACGGATTGGAATTAATACAGAATCTGATGCTGCCAAAGCGACCGTAGTTAAACCTTTTAAATATGGTGGACAATCAATGATTATATAATCATAATGTTCAAGTGCATATTGATTAAGGATATTTTCAAAGAGATGTATATTGCGTGTAAGTCTGTTTATTCTTTCCTCAACTTCTGCTGAGTTTATACTGCAAGGGATGAAATCAAGCATTGGTAAATCAGTATGGTGAATTACTGAATCGATATGCTTAATAAAACTTATTACCTGAAAAATATCGCCCTTCAGCTTTTCGTTTTCAAATCCTAATGAAACCGAACAAGCACCGGAAGGATCGAAATCAATTAATAGTGTTTTCTTTTCTGCAATAGCAAAAGCAGCAGCTAGGTTTACCGCGGTTGTTGTTTTTCCAACCCCGCCTTTAGGTACTGCAACTGTAATTTTTTTGCCCATAAATTATTTTGCTGTAGAGGTATTATGTTAATTAATTGATTGCGCTATAAAATTATAATTTTACTTTTCTTAAAACAACTTTTTTATTTATAAAAACACTGTGATTGTTCTCAAAAACAAAAGCAGTTTGTATAAGTAAGTTCATTTTTAATCGGGATTATTTTATGTTAATCCTGCCATTTTTAATAAAGAAATAATCAGGATAACAAAACACAGAAGATAATTGGTGAATAATGTAATGAAGGTGATTTTATTTATAACTTATGCTTTATTTCTTGTAACATTAAATCCTATGGGGTGTAACAAAATTAAATCCACAGAAAACCTGGAGAAAAAAAACATTATGAATATAAATAATTCAGATTTAGATACGGCAACTTTGGGGACCGGATGCTTCTGGTGTACTGAGGCAATTTTTGAAAGAGTAAATGGAGTTGTATCCGTTATTTCTGGCTATTCCGGCGGCAATATTGCAAATCCCACTTATGAAGAAGTTTGTGAGGGGACAACCGGACATGCAGAATGCACTCAAATAACATTTGATCCTTCAATCATTAGTTATGATGAGCTTTTGGAAATATTCTGGAAGACTCACGATCCTACAACATTGAACAAACAAGGAAATGATGTCGGAACTCAGTATCGCTCTGTTATTTTTTACCATAACAATGAACAAAAACAAAAAGCAGAATACTATAAGCAGAAACTAACTGATGAAAAAATATGGGATAAGCCTATCGTAACAGAAATAACAAAGTTTGAAAAATTTTATCCCGCAGAAAATTATCATCAGGAATATTATGAGAACAACCCAAACCAAGGATATTGTGTTTACGTAATTACTCCGAAAGTTGAAAAGTTTGAAAAAATATTTAATGATAAATTAAAGAAGTGAAAATACCTCTATTAGACTTGTGTTCTTTGTAAAATGCCTCAGCACACTTAGCGTGAATTTTTCTCTAAACACATTTCACGCAAAGCCCGCCAAGAAATTACAAACCCAAAGCTCGCAAAGATAATCCGTGCAAATCCGCTTAATCTGCGTCATCTGCGTTCTATCAGGGGTGCGGCTTGAATAAAAATTTTATCCGGCTATTGACAAA
>JAKIZM010000052.1 GCA_022708025.1 Bacteroidota bacterium
AGTCCAAAGGACTCTATCGGAAAAACCCATATTGGATTTTCGCCAAGCTAAGTGCTGTTCCGCTACGCTCCACAGCACTTAGCTAATTTCTTAGTTTAACCATTTACACAAAATTATTTACACTACTAATCGCCCCTAAAAGAGGCGATTTCTTGTTAAAATAACAATTATCCAAATATTAGCTTAATAAGGGCTGGTCATTATTTCCATTTCCATTGCCATTTATTCCTTCGTCTTCTTCAGGAACAACACGAGCAATGTCTGCAATAGAATCGCCTTCATTAAGACGAATCACTCTGACGCCCTGAGTGTTTCTTCCCATAACACGCAAATCTTTAACGCTTTGTCTGATTACCATTCCCTGTGTAGAAATTATAACAAGTTCATCACGATCAACAACTTCCATCATCGCAATCATCTTTCCAACTTTATCTGTTGTTTTGACGGTAATAACACCTTTTCCGCCGCGTCTTGTAATTCTGTAATCATTTATATCTGAGCGCTTGCCATAACCTTTTTCTGTAACAACCAAAACTGTAGTTTTATCGTTCTTTATAACCAGCAGCCCAACAACGCGATCATCTTTGCCAAGCCTTACACCACGAACACCTGTAGCGGTTCTTCCCATATCGCGAACATCTTTTTCATTAAAGCGAATTGCAAAACCGTTTCTAGTTCCGATTACAATATCGTTTTTTCCATCTGTCATTTTAACTTCAATAAGTCTGTCGCCGGGAACAAGGTTGATTGCATTAATTCCGCCTTTACGAACATTGCCGTAAGCAGAAAGAACTGTTTTTTTAATCGTGCCTTTTTCTGTTGCCATCATCAGATATTGATCTTCTCGAAACTCTTTAACCGCTACAAATGCAGTGATGTTTTCTTCTTTTTCTTTTTCAAGAAGATTAACAATTGATCTGCCCTTAGCTGTTCTTCCGCCCTCTGGCACTTCGTGAACTTTTAACCAATAACATCTTCCTTTGTCTGTAAAGAATAAAATGTATTGATGAGTTGATGCAACAAACATATGTTCGATAAAATCATCTTCCTTTGTTCCGACCCCAGTTACACCCTTACCACCGCGTCCTTGTCTTCTGTAGCCGCTTACAGGAAAACGTTTGATAAAGCCACCGTGAGAAATAGTAACCACAACGTCTTCTTCGGCTATAATATCTTCTAAAGAAAACTCTTTATAATCTTTTATGATTTCTGTTCTGCGTTCATCACCGTATTTTTCTTTAAGAGCAAGAAGTTCGTCTTTGATAATTTTCTTTCTTGTTCTTTCGTTCTCTAAAATTCCTCTCAGCTTCTCAATTAATTTTATTGTCTCTTTATATTCATCTTCTATTTTCTTTCGTTCTAATCCAGTTAAGCGTTGCAATCTCATATCCAGAATTGCTTTTGCCTGAATTTCACTCAACTTAAATTTTCTCATTAAGTTTGTTTTTGCAGTTTCAACATCTCTGGATTTTTTAATTGTCTCTATTACTTCATCGATATTATCAAGAGCAATTATATAGCCTTCTAAAATGTGTGCTCGCTTTTCTGCAGCATCCAAATCAAATTTTGTTCTGCGGATCAACACCTCCATTCTATGATCAAGAAAATGCTGAATCATTTCCTGAAGAGTCAACACTTTTGGAACGCCATTAACAAGTGCAAGCATTATAACACCAAAAGTAACCTGCATTTGGGTGTGCTTAAACAACTGATTTAAAATAACTGCAGGCTGGGCATCGCGCTTAAGCTCAACAACTATTCGCATTCCATCACGGTCAGATTCATCTCTGATGTTTGATATATCATTTATCTTGCCTTCTTTTACAAGGTCAGCTATTTTTTCAATCAGGGTTGCTTTATTAACCTGATAAGGAATTTCTGTTATAACAATATTTTCTCTATCGTTCTTAAGTGTTTCCACATTTGCTTTTGCACGAATTACAACTCTGCCTCTGCCGGTTAAGTAAGCGTCTTTAACACCTTCGTATCCATAAATTATTCCACCCGTTGGAAAATCCGGAGCTTTAATTATTTTCATTAAGTCTGCAGAGGTGGCTTTCGGATTATCAATTAAAGCAACACAACCATCAATTACTTCAGATATATTGTGTGAAGGAATGTTTGTTGCCATTCCAACCGCAATTCCACTTGCGCCATTGATCAATAAATTAGGAAGATAAGAAGGCATAACGGTTGGTTCTTGCAGCGACTCATCGAAGTTTGAAACAAAATCAACTGTGTTCTTATCAAGATCGCGAAGCATTTCATCAGCAATTCTTGCAAGTCTTGCTTCTGTGTAACGCATTGCAGCGGGTGAATCGCCATCAACCGATCCAAAGTTGCCTTGCCCATCCACCAAAGTATATCGCAATGACCACTCCTGAGCCATTCTAACCATTGTATCATAAACGGCACTATCCCCGTGTGGATGATATTTACCGAGAACTTCACCAACGATTCTTGCAGATTTTTTATATGGTCTGTTGTAAGGCAATCCAAGTTCGTGCATTCCAAATAAAACTCTTCTATGCACAGGTTTCAGGCCGTCTCTTACATCGGGCAGTGCGCGAGCAACAATAACGCTCATTGCATAATCAATGTAGGACGATTTCATTTCATCTTCTAAAGTCCTTGGAAGTATTTTCTCAAATATTGTTGTCATAAAATTTTCTGATTACATTAATAAAAATTTCTATATATCAAGATTAGCATACTTAGCATGCTTCTCTATAAAGTCTCTTCTCGGTTCAACAGCATCGCCCATAAGAGTTTCAAAAATCTTATCAGCTGCAGCTGCACTATCTACGCTTACCTGAAGCACTGTTCTGGTTTCGGGATTCATAGTTGTGCTCCACAGTTGTTCCGGATTCATTTCGCCAAGACCTTTGTATCTTGAAATAACGACACCTTTTGGTTGTCCTTCTTCATCTGTTTCGGTGTCAGCTCCGTTTCCTGATTTTGCTTTTAAATCTTTCTTATATTGCTTTAGTATTTTATCTCTTTCGTCATCATCAAAAGCGTAATGTTCTTCTTTCCCTTTTTTAATTTTATAAAGTGGTGGCTGAGCAATATAAATTTTTCCTGTAGTAATAAGATCCTTCATATGTCTGTAGAAGAAAGTTAAAAGTAATGTTCTGATATGACTTCCATCCACATCCGCATCAGTCATTAAGATAATTTTTCCATATCGGGATTTTTCAGGATTAAACTCCTCTCCAATACCAGCACCTATTGCAGCAATCATCGCCTGTATTTCCTGGTTCTCCAGAATTTTATTGAGCTTTGCTTTTTCTACATTAAGAATTTTTCCTTTGATTGGTAAGATTGCCTGGAACCTTCTGTCTCTTCCTTGCTTTGCAGAACCACCGGCAGAATCACCTTCCACAATGTAAATCTCACAATGTTCAGGATCGTTGATTGAACAATCAGCAAGCTTACCCGGCAGATGCATTGAGTCCAGTGCATTTTTTCTTCTAACTAAATCTCTTGCTTTGCGGGCTGCTTCTCTTGCTTCTGCAGCACGAACACATTTTTCAATTATCTTTTTGCCAACAGATGGATTTTCCTCAAGGAACTCAGAAAGTTTTTCACCAACGATAGTTTCTACAATAGATTTTACTTCGCTGTTGCCAAGTTTTGTTTTTGTTTGTCCTTCAAACTGAGGTTCCAATACTTTAACTGAAATTACTGCAGTAAGTCCTTCTTTAAAATCATCGCCGCTTAGAGTTATTTTGCTGTTCTCTTTAATCAGTCCGTTTTTGTTTGCATAGTTATTAAAGGTTCTTGTAAGCGCAGTTCTGAACCCAACGAGATGCGTTCCGCCTTCAATTGTATTTATATTATTAACATAGGTATGAATATTTTCTGAATATGAATCACTGTATTCAAAAGCAATTTCAACAGGTGTGTTTTCTTTTTCTCCCTCAATATAAATCGGCTTATGCATAGCCGTTCGATGTTCATCAAGGTATTTAACAAAATCTACTAAGCCGCCTTTAAATCTGTATGATTCCTCCTGACCTTCAATTTCATCTTTCAGAATCATAGTAACTTCTTTATTTAAATAAGCGAGTTCCCGCATTCTTTCAGCAACTGTTTCGAAATTGAACTTTGTTACTTTAAAGATTTCTGTGTCTGGTTTAAAGGTTATAATAGTTCCGGTCTGATCGCCTTTATAAGTTCCTTTTTGTTTAACTTTATCTTCCGGTACTCCGCGGACATATTTCTGAAAATATATTTTATTATCTCTTCTTACTTCTGCTGTCATCCATTCTGAAAGAGCATTAACAACCGATACTCCAACACCATGTAAGCCGCCTGAAACCTTATAAGAATTTTTGTCAAATTTTCCTCCGGCATGGAGCACTGTCATTACAACTTCAAGAGCAGAACGCTTTTCGACAGGATGAATATCAACAGGAATTCCTCTTCCTCTGTCTTCTACAGAGACAATTCCATCTTTTTTTAATGTTACAATTACCCGATCATTAAATCCTGCCAATGCTTCGTCGATACTGTTATCAACAACTTCGTTAATCAGATGATGCAAGCCTCTTGAGCTGACATCTCCGATATACATTGCCGGACGCTTGCGAACTGCTTCAAGACCTTTTAATACATTTATACTCTTTGCACTATAATCGCTTGAATTGTTTTGTGCTTTTGTCATAGATACTTCTTATCCTTTTGATTCCATTAAAATTATCTGGCTGAAAACTTAATTTTATTTATTTTCTCTCCCTTATAGAAATTATTGATCTTTTCTATTATCAGGTTTTCTTTAAACTTAAGTTCGTTACGCCATGCAGCATTTTCAACTTTAAGTGTAAGAACTTTGTTCTGTACTTTAACAGCTTTCGCTACTTTATTAAACTCAGGAAAAATAGTTTTAAAATCATTTACTACTCTGTTTTCATCAACTATAGATTTTATTTTTTTTAGTCCTGGTTCAGTATTAAAAACTTCTTTTAGACTTTTAAAGTCCTCAGGCATAAGTAATAGTTCCGTTAGCAAGTTTAATAATCAAATCTTTTTCTTCTTTTGAAAGAAACTTAAAATCAGCAAAATCGGTTAATGTTATAAAAGCCTGACCAACCTCTTTAAGATACATACTGATTTTACCAGCGCGATATGCATCTAATTCTCCAAATAAATCATCAAGAAGAAAAATAGGTTTTTTACCTGTTATATTTTTAAGATAAAAAAATTCAGCAAATCTTATTGATGCCTGAAATGTTTTATGCTGTCCCTGAGAACCATAAGTTTTAAGATTAATTCCATTAATAGTAAAGATATAATCATCTCTATGAGGACCAACGAGATTAGCAGCTCTTTTTATTTCTTCGTTTCTTTTTTCAGATAATATAGCTCTGAAACTTTCTGCAATATTATATTGATCGTTTATATTACACTCATATTTCATATCAGGAATTTCAGATAGCTCAACGATTCTTAAATAAGAGTTTTTGATATAATCATTAAACTCACTTACAAATTTCTTTCTGTAATTAATTAATTCTATACCGCCATCAATAAGCTTTTCTGTCCAGGCATCCAGTTCAAGCATTATTTGTTTATCGTAATTTTCTTTTAATCTTGCTAAAACTGCTGATCGTTGTTTAAGCACTCGGTTATAATCAAGTAAGATACTTAAATAAGTTGAGCTTGCCTGAGAAATTATTGAATCAACAAATTTTCTCCTTTCAGATGGAGAACCCTGTGTTATTTGATGATCAGCTGGTGAAAGAAAAACTACCGGATATTTACCTATTATTTGTGAATTTCTCGAAATCAATTTATCGTTTTGAAAATAGTGTTTGCGGTTATCTGATAATGAAAAATAGATTCTTATATTATCCTCAGTTAAGTCTTTAAATTTACCTAGTATTTCAAATTCCTGTTCATCAAAATTTACAACTTCAGAATCTTTTGAATTAAAACTTTTTGTAGTGCATAAATAATAGGCGGCTTCTAATACCGTTGTTTTACCTTCTCCATTGCCGCCAACTAAATAGTTTAAATTTTCAGAAAATTTCAGGTTTGCGTTTTTATGAGTTCTAAAATTTTTTAACGATATCCCGCTCAGAATCATCTTAGTTATTAATTCGCACCGGCATTAGTAACATCATCACATCTTCATTTTCCAGTTTCTGAACCGGTTCTATGATTCCTGCTTTGGTAGGAGAATGCAATTTGAATGTAACCTGTTCTCCTTCCAGGTGAGATAGAATATCATTAACGTAGTTTGTGTTAAATCCTATTTCCATCGAATCACCCTTATAATCACAAACAATTGTCTCAATAGCATCAGAACCATGATCAACATCTTCTGCGGAAACATCAAGTGAATTACTTTTTATATTAAACTTAACCTGTTTTGGATTTGAACTTGAGAAGAGAATCATTCTTCTTATGGTTGACAGAAGTTCAGAGCGGTTAACAGTAAGAATATTTTCATTCTCCAGCGGAATAACGCTGTTATATGCCGGATATTTTTCACCGATTAGTCTGGTAATAAATTCCAATTCGTTTATATGAAATGAAGCGTATGTTTTACTTAAATAAATTTTAACATCCTGATCACCTAACGATTTAAGTAAAACCGAAATTGCTCTTTCAGGAATTATATATTGCTCCAGTATTTCTGTTACAATCAATTGATTAATAAATTTAACAAGTCTGTGTCCATCGGTTGTAACAAATTTTAATCCCTCGGGTGAAAACTCTAAAAGTGTTCCCGTCATAGGCGGACGCATATCTTCCTTACTCATAGCAAAAGCTGTTTGATCTAAAGCTTTCTTCAGATCAGCTCCATTAATCAGAACTTCCTTTTCTTTTGATACAGAAGGTATTTCCGGATAATCTTCTGACGGAGAATAGCTTAAATTATAAACTCCTTTATCAGTATTAATTTTTACTTTTCCTTTTGTATCAATTGTAAAACTTATCAGAGCATCATCAAGATTCCTTATTATATCATAAAGCAGCCTGGCAGAAATAATCATCTTAACATTCTTCTCCGCAGTAATGTTGATAGAAGATCTTAATGCTATCTCCATATCAGTAGCACTTACAGTTAATAATCCATCTTTAATTTCAAACAGAAAATTTTCAAGGATAGACATTGGTGTGCGTGATGGAACTGCAGGAATAACTTTTGATAATAGTTTTTCTAAAACCTTACTGTTTATCTTAAAATCCATGATTAAAACTCCTTTTAAAGCATACGAAAATACTAAAATTAGAGCCTAATCTCAATAAAATTAAGATATAAAGTGAATGGAAAATGATATTTTTTTTGGAAATGAAAGACAGAGCTGACAAAATTTTTTATCAGCTCTTTAATTATTTTGTAATAAAAATGATAATTTATTTATCACCGCCAAAAGGATCGGGACGGTTTACATCATCTGAGGACATTTTATAAACAGAAATTGAATATTTATTATCTGCTATGGTACTCTTATAAACAAATAAAATTTCTGTTCCTGCATTTAAAGTAACTTCGCCTTCAAAATCACCTTCTGTTTCTACACCTGTTACTCCTGCCGGAAGTGAAAAAGTAGAATAATAATTAAATGTTCCCTTTTTAAAATCGTCCAGAACCAATGTTTCACCACTTGGAATTAAATAAGTTTTTGCTCGTAAATTAAACTGAACTTCAGCTGCAGCAAGGTTTCTTACAGTAATCTTATTTACCAGAAATGGTTCACAACTTGTAAAGCTTATTACAGAAAGAACTAATATTGATAAAAGTATAACTTTATGTTTTTTCATAAAAGCCTCTGAATTTTTATAGTTTGCTTATTTATAAATTTCTCTGTTTTGAAATTAAACAATTGTAATAACAAATACATTAACACAATAATTATAATTATTTGAATTATTCTATCTTATTTAATAATTATAATAACAATGTTAATATGTGGAAATAACTGAATTATTTTATTTATATCCTCTGCTAATAAAATCTTATCAACAAAGGGTATTTAACATAATGTTAATAACTTAACATAATTCGTTAATTCCATAAAACCACAATAAAATTAACAAATTATATACCACCAATTAACATATTGTTAACATCTTAAAAAGTTAGAATTACCGAGAAAAACAAAGGCTCTTAAAAGAGCCTTATGTTATGAAGGTAAAAATTTCAGGAATAATTAAGCTTTAGTTTATTTCTAATACTATCAATTAAATCGTTCATTGATGGGTCGGAATTGCGCATTTGTTCAACATTATTGCAGGCATGTATTACTGTTGAATGATCTCTTCCACCAAAGTGAAGTCCAATTGTTTTAAGTGAATTTTTAGTTAATTCCTTAGCAAAATACATAGCAAGTTGTCTGGCAAGCACAATTTCTTTTTTGCGGGTCTTTTCTCTGATCTTATTTTCCGGAATATTAAGTTGTGTACAAATTATCCTGCTTATATCATCAATAGTAATATTTATTTTTCTGTCTGTTGCGATTTCTTTAACAGTTCTTTTTGCCAGGTCAAGAGTGATCTCTTTGGAATTTAATGAAGCATTGGCTAAAAGCTTTATCAAAGAACCTTCCAGCTCTCTTATATTTGAAGTAATATTATTAGCCAGGTATTCCAATATTTCCGTTGAAATCATCATACCATAGTCTTCAGCTTTATTTTTAAGAATTGCGATACGCATTTCTAATTCTGGCGGCTGAATATCTGCAGATAAACCCCATTGAAATCTTGAGATTAATCTTTCATCCAAACCTTTTAGTTCTTTTGGTGGTTTATCGCTGGATAAAATAATTTGTTTTCTGGATTGATGAAGCGTGTTAAAAATGTGAAAGAATAAATCCTGTGTTTTTTCCTTACCGGTTAAGAATTGAATATCATCAATTATCAACACATCCATATTTCTATAAAATCCTGAGAATTCATTAACGCGGTTAGATTGAATAGCTTCGACGAACTCCACAGTAAAAGAATCAGATGATAAATAGATTACTTTCTTTTCCGGAAACTTTTCAACAATGCTGTTTCCAATTGATTGTATTAAATGAGTTTTGCCTAAACCAACACCGCCGTAAACAAAAAATGGATTAAATGAAGTTCCTCCCGGATTATCACTGATAGCACCTGCAGCAGCCCTTGCTAACTGATTGCCTTCGCCTTTTATAAAATTCTCAAATTTATAGCGCGGATTTAAGTTAGTTTCATGAGAAGGTTTTTTTGTTTCGACAGGTTTAGAAGTTATTGTATTTGGAGTAATTGTTGAATTAAAGATTTCGTCTTTCTTTAGTTCTTTTTCATCAGCAATTATATATGAAAGTTTTCCGTCTGGTCCTAAAACATCATAAATAGTCTTCTTAACAATAGTACTGAAATGTTCATCAATCCATTCCCAGAAAAAAGGATTTGGTAATTGTACCTTAAGTGTATTCTGAACGAGGCTAACAGGTCTGATAGGTAAAAACCAGGTGTTGTAAGTCATTAAAGTAACATTTTCTTTAATGATGGTTAGACACTTTTTCCAAACAGAATTAGCGTCCAGATTTTCTGACTTTTGAGTTAATTCCAGGTTAACAAATTTTGAGTTATCCACACTGAGAGTATTAGAAAAAAGTTCAAATAAATAGTTAATTAGAAGATAGTAAAGCCAAAGCCTTTAAGCAGTTAACAAGTTATCAACATCACCCAAAACAGGCTAACCCACTATCTTATAAATAATTACAAAAATTATTTTAATGTTCTTAAACAAATACAAGTAAATTTTACATCAAAAAAATGACAGTTTATGTCGTGAAACATTTTCACACCGCTAAATTATCAACAAGTTATAAACGATCAAATTGTTTAAGCATTCGTGGTAAAAGATAGACACAAATTTATCTATCAGCAAATTTCCGGATGAAAAATCTTTTACTATTTAAAATTTATTTTTGTAAATATTATTTAATTATCAGCTAAGCGTTAATTTTCTTATATCTTTACAAATTATAAGTCACAATAAGTATTATATAAATCTTCAAATTGTTGTAAAACTATGAATCTATCTATATTTTTGCAGACTTTATGTAGAATAGGAGTAAATAATGAAGCGTACATTTCAGCCAAGCAATAGAAAAAGAAAAAATAAGCATGGCTTCAGAGAAAGAATGAAAACTAAAAACGGCAGAAAAGTTTTAGCCAGCAGAAGAGCAAAAGGCAGAAAAAGACTTACAGTTAGTGATGAGAAATAAAAACCTTGAGGAATTTTTCTTTAAACCAGAACGAAAGGGTTAAAAAGAAAAAAGATTTTGATAAGGTTTATAACTCCGGAAAAATTATTTTTAGCTCAGATTCGTTACTGAAACTTAATTATTGCGTTAATATTAATGCAGAATACAATGGAGTTAAGATTGCAGCAGCAATCTCGAAAAAATCCGGAAAGGCAGTTTGGAGAAACAGGCTAAAAAGATTAATAAAAGAATCTTACAGACTAAATAAAAAACAACTTGTTGAAAAAGCATCAGAAAAAAAGATAGAACTTTTACTGATTTTTTCACCGTATAAACTTACTGAGAGAAAAAATAAGAAGTTATATCTAAAAGATGTTATGAGTGATGTTATAGAGTTGATTAATAAAGTTGCCGATAATATTTAACAGGAACCTTTTGAACATTCTATTTTTAATATTAAAACTTCCATCTGACACATCTGATAAAAAGATTATATAAACTTGAGCAAGTAAATGGATAAACAAACTACAATTGCTTTTATTTTAATTGGTGCGATATTGGTTTTATGGCTTTATATAACAGCCCCCGATCCAAATCAGCAAACAAAACCAAAATCAAGCTCCACACAATTAAGCGATACTCTTAAAGATAACAGCACAGATACAATTTCAGTACAACAACCCAGAGAAACTATTAATAATGATGTTTTAGTAAAAAAGATAAAGCAAGATAGCATTCCTGAAGTTATTACAGTTATCGAAACAGAGTTAGCAAGGTTTGAATTATCTAATAAAGGCGGGAACTTCAAAAAGATTTTTCTGAAAAAGTTTAATAACTGGTATTCTGCAAATAAAAAAGGGGATGATGAAAATTATCTTGACAAAGTACAGCTTATCAACTATTCAACGGGAGGATCCTATGATCTCTCATTTGTTTCAGTTGAAGGGCATGGTATTAATACAAAGGATTATACTTTTCAAAGTAATCTTACTACTACAAATATTAAATTAAACGGAACAGATTCGTTACAAATTGATTATGTGCTGCAGCTTGAATCCGGAAAATCCATTACGAAAACATTCACCTTTTTTGCAGATAAATACGAAGTAAAGAGCGATATTATCTTTTCAGGACTCAGCAACAGCATAAACAGCAATTCGTTTGATCTTGTTTGGGAAAACGGAATCAGATTTGTTGAAAAAAACTCAGTTGATGAAGCAACTTATTCTAATGCAAGCGTTTATTATGGCGATGAGCAGGTTATTGTTAATACATCTTCGCCGGGCGAAAAAGAAGTAAAAGAATTCAGAGGAAAAGTAGATTGGCTGGCAGTTAGAAACAAATATTTTGCTGTTGTAATTATTCCGGATAATCCTCAAAAAGTTGAAGGTGCTTATATTGAAGGTATGTCAAAGTCAGTTGGCAAGGATGGTCTTATTAAATTATATAACGCAAGACTTACACTTCCATTTCAGAATAAAGCAGAGGAAAAACAATCTTTTACTTTGTTTATAGGTCCGGTTGATTATAAGGAATTAGAATCTTATGGAAAAAATCTTGTTGCTATCGTGGATTTCGGAAGTTTCTTCGGATTAAAATTTATTGTTAGACCAATCGCTGAATATTTACTTCTTCCATTATTCTTGTTTATTAATTCTATAATCCCAAACTACGGCATAGTGCTGATTATCTTTTCGATTATTATTAAGGTAGCCGTTTACCCGTTGACAAAAACAAGTTTTCAATCAATGAAAAAGATGCAGGCACTTCAACCAATGATTGCAGAACTTAAAGAAAAATATAAAGATGATCCTCAAAAAATGAATAAAGAAACGATGAAACTTTATTCAACTTACGGTATAAATCCGGCAGGAGGCTGTCTCCCGATGCTTTTGCAAATGCCGATTTTTATTGCACTTTGGGGCTTGTTTAAATCTGCAATTGATTTAAGACAGCAGCCCTTTTTTGGATGGATAACTGATTTATCACAACCGGATGTTATCTATAATATAGGTTTTAAAATTCCAATCTTCGGTATCAGTGAAATCAGCGGACTGGCTTTACTTATGGGTATAACAACCTTTATTCAGCAGAAGATGACAGTAAAAGATCCAAAACAGCAGGCACTTATTTATATGATGCCAATAATGCTTACGTTATTATTTATGAGTTTTCCGTCGGGTTTAAACCTTTATTATTTTATGTTTAATCTTCTTACTATTATCCAGCAATATTACATTAACCATAAAGGCGGAAAAGTAGAGTTGGTGCCGGTAGCTAATCCCAAAAAGAAAAAAGGTTTTATGTCTAAATTAATGGAAGCAGCGGAAGAACAAGCTAAAACTCAGCAGAAGAAAAGAAAATAAAACCAATTTCTATTTTTGGTTTGCAAAAAAAATAATTATGAAAAAGAGAATAAAAATATTTTTGCTTTTATTAATTTTCTTTTTCAGTAAATCCTATTCTCAGGAAATATATAAACTTAATTTCCCGTTAGAAATCAAACAACTCCCATTTGGTCTTGTAGAACTGATTCCGAAAAACAAACCTAAAATAGCATTGGCTTTAAGCGGCGGCGGTGCAAGGGGATTATCTCAGATTGGAGTTCTTAAGGCAATGGAAGAAGCAGGAATTCAGGCAGATATTATTGTCGGTACAAGTATGGGAAGTATTGTCGGCGGAATGTATGCTGCGGGCTATTCTCCTGAACAGCTTGACTCTATTGCAACTGAAACAAACTGGGATGACCTGCTTACTTTGTCTAACCAATCTAACAGAAGAGATTTATTTGTTGATCAGAAAGTGACAGAAGACAGAGCGATTTTTTCCTTACGTTTATCGGGTTTTGCACCAATCCTTCCGACCTCGTTTAATGATGGACAAAAGCTATCAAATCATTTAAATGTATTAGCACTTAACGCTCCGATTCATTCTAACGTTTCATTTGATCTGTTAACAAAAAAATTCCGGGCAGTTTGTACTGATTTAATAACAGGCAAGTTGGTTGTTATTAACGAAGGCTCAATTAGCAACGCATTAAGAGCAAGCTCTTCGGTTGTGTTTTTCCTGGCACCGGTTAAGATGGATACTATGCTTCTTGTAGATGGTGGACTTGTTGCTAATATTCCTGTTGATGTAGCCAGAAACAGCGGTGGTGATTTTGTGGTAGCTATCAATACTACAAGCGGTCTTTGGGATGAAGAAGAGCTTTCAACGCCATGGATTATTGCAGATCAAATGGTTAGCATACCGATGAGGCAAAACAATTATGAGCAATTAAACAAAGCTGATTTTGTAATTGAACCTGCCATTGGAAATGTTCTTTCTACTGATTTTGATAATGTTGATTCATTGATATATCTGGGTTATAAAACAACCAAACCATATATGAATTGCCTTAAAGCAAAAATTGATTCAGCAATTTTTAATTCGTTACCAGAAAAAGAAATATACTTTAAAAATTTAATCTTAGATAACAGCTTAACATTAAAAGAACAAGCTTTCTTTTATCATTATAAAGATATGGATTCCGTTTCAAATAGAATGATAAACTATGATCTTTATAAATTATTAGAAACCGGGGATTATAAATCCTTAAGTGCGCAAATTGTAATTTCTGATAGTGAAAGCATATTGCAATTGAGCAGAGAATTTAATCCGGTTATTAGGCAAGTGGATTTAATAGGAATTTCGCAAATTCATTCAGAAAGAATAAGCTCTGTTTTTTCTTCTTTAAAAGGCGAAAGGTTTTCAGGAAACAAGGTGCTTGATGCACTTTTACAGTTAATAGAGATTTATCGTGAGGAAGGATATTCACTTGCAGGAATACAAAGCATTGATTTTGATAAAGAAAAAGGAAGATTAAAAGTTTTTATTGATGAAGGAATAATTTCTAAGATTGAAATAAAGGGCAATGAGAAAACAAACGAAAATGTAATCACCAGAGAATTTAAATTTGAAGAAGGTGATTATTTCAAAATAAATGATGTTAAAGAAGGGCTGATAAACTTAAGAAGCACAAAGCTTTTTAATAATATTGATGTTGTGGTAAGAGAACAGAACGGACAAAATATCCTTACAATTAAAGTAGATGAAAAACAGTCAAGCCTTTTAAGGATAAGCTTCAGAAGCGATAATGTATATCGTGTACAATTTGGATTCGATTTGAGAGATGAAAATTTCTTTGGCACCGGAACGGAACTAGGATTGATTTTATTCGGAGGACTTGATAACCGGGCGTACATACTCGAACAAAAAGCAAACCGCGTATTTGATACTTATTTTACTTATAAGATAAATGGATTTTACAAATTCAATAACGTGCATGTTTATGATGATGTACCATTAAACAGCAGCACAAGATTTTCCAGGGAAGAGATCGGAACATACAGGCAAATTTTTTACGGGCTTTCTTTAGGAATCGGTACACAGGTTGGCAGGTTTGGCAATCTTATTCTCGAAGGGAAATATCAATTTGATCAGATTAAAAACATTGATAACGAGCCAACATCAGCTTATAAAACAAAAATAGTAAGCTTGAGAGCATCAACAACTATCGATACACA
Source organism: Bacteroidota bacterium (assembly GCA_022708025.1). Lineage (GTDB taxonomy): Bacteria > Bacteroidota > Ignavibacteria > Ignavibacteriales > Ignavibacteriaceae > IGN3. The sequence goes on from JAKIZM010000052.1 coordinate 14,756, forward strand.
GGATAAATATCCATTTACAGAAAACGGAATCTATTTTTCAGGATATTATGAAACAGCTCTTTCCGTTTTAGGCGGAGAAGTAGGATACAGCAATATCGGGTTTGAATATAAAAATTATTTTAAGCTCTCTTCAAGAAGTGTTATTTCACCATCATTTAAATTTGGATTTGCGGATAAAACCCTTCCATTAAGTCAGCAATATTCCATTGGCGGACAAGAATCATTTTTTGGTATGCATGATAATGAGTACCGTGGAAGACAGATAATGCTTGCATCTTTAATGTATAGAATTAAACTGCCATTTATAATCTTTTTTGATACTTATTTGAAATTAAGATATGATCTTGGTTCGACCTGGGCATTTCAGGAACAAATAAGATTTAAAGATTTAAAACACGGAATTGGAACTTCAATTTCATTTGATACTCCGATTGGGCCGGCAGAATTTGCAGTCGGAAGAAGTTTTCTGCTTCGTAATGATCTTCCGAACAATCCAATCAGTTGGGGCGATGTATTGTTTTACTTTTCTATCGGATATTATTATTGATCAGGGAGATACTTTAAAGCAAGTTTTTTAAACATTGCCGAAGTATTGTACTTTGTTGATGTAAACTTTTCCGTGTCAGTCTGAGCCTGTCGAAGACTGACATTTAATTTTTTTTACTTGATATTTTATTGTCATTAGTCCCATTGTCACCCGGAGCTGCTTGTCCCTGCGGGATCGGAGGGTGACATTCTTATCGTAAGATTCCGAAACAATCCGCCTCTGGCGGACGGAATGACTGCATGCAACATTGAGGAAATGTAGGGAATGGGCTTGTCCATTCCTATTATTTTTCTTCATTAACACGATTAATGAAAAGTGATCAATACCAACAAGTCCTTCTCTTGCTAAGAGAAGGATTAGGATGAGTTCGCTAAACTTATTAATTAGTAATAATAAATTAACCCTCTCTCAATCTCTCCCTTAAAAAGGGAGAGACTTTATTGTCAATAGTAACTTAATCTTTTTTTCTTCTGTCAACACGATTAATGAAGAGTGATCAATACCAATGAGTCCTTCTCTTGCTAAGAGAAGGATTAGGATGAGTTCGCTAAACTGATTGATTAGCCATAAAAAATTAACCCTCTCTCAATCTCTCCCTTAAAAAGGGAGAGACTTTATTATCAATGATTACTTAACCTTTTTTTCTTCTGTCAATACGATTAATAAAAAGTGATCAATACCAACAAGTCCTTCTCTTGCTAAGAGAAGGATTAGGATAAGTTCGCTAAACTTATTAATTAGTAATAATAAATTAACCCTCTCTAAAATCTCTCCCTTAAAAATGCAGATACTTTATTATCAATAATAACTTAACCTTTTTTCCTCTGTCAACACGATTAATGAAAAGTAATCATTACTAACAAGTCCTTCTCTTGCTAAGAGAAGGATTAGGATGAGTTTGCTAAACTGATTGAACAGATGAAAAAAATTAACCCTCTCTCAATCTCTCCCTTAAAAAGGGAGAGACTCTATTATCAATAATAACTTAACATTTTTTTCTTCTGTCAATACGATTAATGAAAAGTGATCAATACCAATAAGTCCTTCTCTTGCTAAGAGAAGGATTAGGATGAGTTTGCTAAACTGATTGAACAGATGAAATAAATTAACCCACTCTAAATCTCTCCCTTAAGAATGGAGAGACTTTATTATCAATAGCAACGTAACATTTTTTTATTTTGTCAACACTACAAATAAAAAGTCATCACTACCAACAAGTCCTTCTCTTGCCAAGAGAAGGATTAGGATGAGTTCACTAAACTGATTGATTAGTAATAAAAAATTAACCCTCTCTAAATCTCTCCCTTAAAAAGGTAGAGACTTTTTTATCAATGATAACTTAACTTTTTTTTCTGTCAACACGATTAATGAAAAGTGATCAATACCAACAAGTCCTTCTCTTTTTAAGAGAAGGATTAGGATGAGTTCACTTACCCCAACAACTCCTGCATCACTTCATCAATCTCCTTCATTATTCTGCCAGTTTCGGTTAGTGCAACGATAATTTTCTGATAATGTTCAATATCGCTGTTTGTTAGTGTGCGACCTTTACGATCCTTCAGCCATTTTTGAGCTGGCTGATAACCGCCTATGTAAAAGTTCCACGCAATTTCAGGAACATTGCCGAAGTATTGTTCTTTGTTAATGTAAACTTTTCCCGTGTCAGTCTTCAATGGGTTCAGGCTGACATTAGTCTTTTTGTCACCCTGAGCTTGTCGAAGGGTGACAGCCTTTTCAAATTTTATTTTCTCAACTTCGTTATTGCCGGTAATTGGATATGTTGTAATAAACTGATTTACTTTCTGCGACTCAAGCAAATGAAGCGAGCGTAATTCTGTTCCGAACTTAACAAGCTTTTTGAATGTGGTTTTGTCTTTTGGATATGGAACTCTTGGAAAATCAATCTTTAAAAACTCTTTATACTTTTCTCTATAAGAAGGCGAATGCAAAACTGCATAAATGTAATCTAGAATATCTTCAGGTGTTACTTTGCCAACTGTTTTTTCTATCTCTTCTACAATTTCTTTTTTGAGATTGGGGATTTTTGTTCCATCTGAAGTCCAAACATATAAAGGAAACTTAAATGAGTTATCAGAAACAAAATGTTCATCAGAAATATTTTGGGAAATAAAAGTATAATCCCCTACACGTGAAGTTTCAAATCCTACATTTTCTTTGTAGTAGAAATTATCCATAACTTGAGATCTACTCCTAGAGAGAAAATTCTTATCATAATAGACAAACCTTTTATCTAAGGGTCTATAATCATAAACAGATAAGCATGCATTGTTATATTTAGCTTTCAAAACATTATCATATTCCCAGGTTGTTTTAGGATTAAGTTTAAACTTTTGAATGACCTCTTGTAAAGAATATTTATTTGTTAATATATCATCAATTCTTTTTCCAAGTGAAATTTTATCAAAATCTACAGAAATATTATCAACTTTGGTTTTTATTCCTGCTGAATAAATATTAAACAAATCCGTTACCTTAAATAGTCTATAATATTCATCTTCTAATCTAAAATCTTTTGGAACAAAGAAATAATATGGTGCTTTATATTCTAGTTTCTTCCACTTTATACTTTTTAAATTACTTTCATCAAGTTTGATAAACTTATTTTTACGAATACCATAAATATCTAAATGATAAACATTGCCTAAAGATTTTTTCTCAATATCTTTTCTTATAAGTAGCGAAATCGCAACACCTTGTTGAATATCAAAGACATTTTCGTCTTTACTTCCGTCAGGTGCGGTTTCTTTCTTTTTAGAACTTCCGTGCAAATCCAGGATATAAATTTCATCAAATGTCTCAAGTAAATGTTTTCTCATTTGACGATGAGTAATTCCATCAATAAATGAATTGTTTGTAATCATTGCAACTATGCCGGTCTTGTTCTTTTCTATAAAATGTTCCGCGTATCTTATAAACTTTATGTAATCATCATCAATGTTTATCTTTTTTTCATTCAGATTATCTTTATAAACTTTTATCAAATCTGTAATCCATTTGCCTTTGTTAGAGGAACTAATGCTGTAAGGCGGATTCCCAATCACAACCATTATTGGGGTTTCATTTTTAATTTTAGCCGCATCTTTAGATTCTTCTGCAATACTTTCAGCAAAACCAAAACCTGTAAATAAACCTTGCTGAGTTTCAGTTTCTTCAAGTGAGTTTGTAAGATAAATTCCAAGACGTCTGTTAAAATATTTAAACCCTGTTGCTTTGAAAGCCATACTCAATTTAAGATGAGCAATTGTGTAAGGCGCCATCATCAATTCAAATCCGTGAAGCCGCGGAAGTAAATCATTGTGAACGTAGGTTGTCCAGCGACCGAGCTGTCCGCTGTTTTTTAGCTTTAAATAAATTTCGCGTATAACTGCACTCAGAAATGTTCCGGTTCCAACTGCAGGATCAAGAATCTGAACTCGATGAGTTCCATTATCAAGCTTTGATGTATCAGCCAAACCGTTTGGAAGATTAAATTCCTTTTGAAGAAGATAATCAACAGAGCGAACAATAAATCTAACCACAGGCGAAGGTGTATAATAAGCGCCCATCTTTTTACGGAGATCAGCGTCATATTCTTTCAGAAAGTCTTCATAAAAATGAATTACCGGATCGGGACCTTCATGAGTTTTTCCCCAAAGATCATCTGCAAAATATTGTTTCATCAACTGCTGAATATCAGCGTGAGCAAAAACTTCGCACAATTCGTTTACTATATATTCAAGCCGTTTATCAAAATCGGGACCGACAATATGATCAAAGAAATGTCTGAGAAAAGGATTTGATGCAGGAACAAGATCCCGCGCTTCCTGTCTTGAAAAGTTTTCAGGAGTTTTGTCATGATATCTTGCAACAAACAAACCATATACAAGAGTTTGTGCATACATATCAGCAAAATCTTCCTCGCTGAGATCGTGCACAAGAAGTTTTTTTATAGTGTTGTAAACTGAAAGTATTTCAGGCTTCTTTTCGTCCTTCTTTGAAAGCACATCTTTAATGTTTTCTCTTATTCGTTGTGCTTTTCCGCCCATTATCTTTGCAAGATGTTCACCTGATTTTATCGGCTCTTTGTGTGATTGAGTGAAATCAATTATAGTCTTTGCTGCAAATTCAAATTTATCAGGCAGCGGAGTTATTGTTCTCGATTCAATATTATACTCGGCAAACTTTATTGGCTCTTGATATTTAATTCCGTTTCTGTAAAAACGAAACTCAACATAATCTGTAAGAACAAGATTAGCATAACCAAAATATCTTTCCATCTGTTTTGATTTTTCAATCTTATCCAAAGACTCACCAATAATTTTTGCTTCGATGTAAAGAATAGGGATATCGTTTTTCATTACGATAAAATCGGGTTTGTTTCCGGCTTTAGCTTTTGGATCGTGGTCAATTCTTCTTACATTTATCTTTTCGAAGATTCCCTGAAGAAGGATTTCGAAATCGGTGCGATAACCCATTTCGGAAGTTTCAGAGTGCAGAAACTTTTTTGAAACAGAGTTTAAATATTTGTCAAACAATGATTTCATTGATTGATTAGTTGTTATCTTTTCTCCTTTGCCATTTTATAAAGCTCAAGATATTTTTCAGCAGATGAGTCCCAGCTAAAGTCCAGTTTCATTCCGTTAAGCTGGATTTTTTTCCAGATATCTTTTTCTTTAAATGTGTTTACTGCGCGCTCTACAGAAGAAGAAAGAGCATAGCTTGTATAATCATAAAAAGAGAATCCGTTGCCATGATCAAAACCAAACTGTTTTTCTTCATCCCAGTCTTTTATTGTATCTGCAAGTCCGCCGGTTTTTCTTACAACAGGAACTGTTCCGTACTTTAAGCTGTAAATTTGGTTTAATCCACAAGGCTCGTAACGCGATGGCATAACAAAAATATCTGCCGCAGCTTCTATCAAATGAGAAAGCTCATTATTATAACCAATATATGTTCCGATCTTACCAGGGAAATAGTTTGGAAGTCCGCGGAAGAAGTTTTCATATTTCTGCTCACCGCCACCCAGAATTATCCATTGAGCGTTAAGATTTATCAGTTCGTTTATAGCACCGGCAAAAATATCAAATCCTTTTTGCTGCACGAGTCTTGAAACCATTCCGATCAAAGGTCTGTTTACATCAAACGGAAGGTTGAAATGATCCATTAAAAATTTTTTATTTTTTGTCTTACCGGAAAGATCCTTCATTGAATATTTGAACGGAAGAAATTTATCTGTTTCGGGGTTCCATTCTTCATAATCAACACCATTTAATATTCCATAAACATCACTTTTACGGGCACGAAGAATATTATGCAGTCCGGCTCCGTGCTCTTCTTTTAAAATTTCATGAGAATATTTGTTACTTACTGTGTTTATTAAATCGGCAAATACAATTCCTGTTTTCATAAATGAGACAGAGTCCTCAAACTCAACTGGTCCGCCGGGATAAAATAAATCACCGCGAATCTCAGCAGCAGACAAAGCAGATTTGGAGAATCTTCCCTGATAAGCAATATTATGGATTGTAAATACAGTTGCTGTTTTATCAAACAACCTGTCCCATTTGTAATTGTCTTTTATAAAAAGCGGAATAAGTCCGGATTGCCAGTCATTACAATGTATAATATCCGGAGCCCATCCAAAGCGTTGTAAAGTTTCTATTACTCCTTTGCTGAAGAGAATAAATCTTTCGTCCTCATCCCTGTCGTTTGTGTAAATTGCACCGCGATAAAAGTAATAAGGACAATCAATAAAATTAACCTCAACATTGCTGTTAGGGAGTTTTGCCTGATGCAGATGAACAGAGCGATCTATTCCGTTAACCCGAACGATCATCTCGCCGATATCCCAATTATATCGCAAACCTTTTCTGGATTCATCAATCGAACTGTACTTCGGCATAAATATTTTTACTTCGCAGCCGAGTTTTTCTAATGCTTTTGGCAGTGCACCGGCAACATCAGCAAGCCCGCCAGTTTTTGCGTATGGAACGCACTCAGTTGTTACAAATGCTATTTTCATGACTCTGAACTTAATTTTTATAGGCAAAGATAAATATTAACTTTTTCTTAATGAAAGAATAAATAATTTTAAGACGTAATAGAAAAACATTTTTGATCGTAGTTATCTGTAAAAATATTAAGCGTAATTTTAATAATTATAATTGCGAGTGATAAAGATTTCTTAATATAAGACTTATTTAATAGGGTCTGAACAAATGTGTAAAAATAAATCAACATACAAATCATTTCGGATTAATCTCACAGCACAAGAAGAGGGTTTATATTTTAAGGTATTTTAAATATATATTTAGCTGCAACTTTTATAAAAACTAATCAAAAAAGGAGAGAAATCAATATGAAAGATCTTGCGCTATTAATTCTGCGGGCAGGTGCAGGTTTATTTATTATGTTCAATCATGGTTTAATGAAGGTACAGGCTTTAACATCTGGTGGTGAAATTAAATTTGCAGATCCTTTTAGCTTAGGGATGGGCACAAGTATGACTCTTTCGGCATTTGCGGAATTTTTATGTGCGGGTCTGTTGGTTCTTGGTTTGTTTCCACGTGTCAGCGCAGGAATATTAGTATTTAATATGTTTGTTGCAGGAATAATTCATCATGCAACTGATCCTTTAGCAGTCAAAGAAATGGCGCTGCTTTACTTAATTATTTTTATTTCATTATTAATTCTCGGAGCAGGTAAGTATTCGCTTAATGAATTATTACCGGCTAAGTTCAGAAAGTATTAAATATGAATCTTACAGTTAAAGATCTTGCAGTATTTACAAATGGTAATCCTAATAAAAAACCAATTATTTTTGTACACGGCTTTCCTTTAGATCACTTTATGTGGGATAAGCAGGTTGAATTCCTGAGTGATGATTTTTATTGTGTAAGATATGATATCAGAGGATTAGGTGTTTCACCTGCTGGTGACGGACAGTTTACTATGGAATCATTTGTTGATGATCTTGAATCTGTAATTGATGAATTAAAATTAAATAAACCGGTTTTATGCGGATTATCAATGGGCGGATATATTTCACTTCGTGCGCTTGAAAGAATGCAGGATAAATTTTCAGCAGTTATTTTATGTGATACGCGCTCGGAATCTGATAACAACGAAGGAAAATTAAAACGTGCTGCCGGAATTAAAAGAATAAACACGGAAGGACTTGCACCATTTACAAAAGATTTTATAACTAATTGCTACGGCGAGCATTATAAGCAAAATAATAAAACCGATCTTGAAAAACGGATTATAAAATCATCACAGTTTGATCCTGCAGGAGTTAAAGGATCACTGCTTGCAATGCTTGGAAGAAATGATACCTCAGAGTTTTTAGGCAGGATTAATATTCCCGCCCTGATTATTTGCGGCGAAGATGATGCACTTACTTCTCCGGCGGTAATGAAATCGATGGCTGAAAAAATTAACGGCTCTGAGTTTGTGATAATTAAAAACAGCGGACATCTGAGTCCGATAGAAAATCCGGAAGAAGTAAATAAGGCAATCGGTGATTTTTTAAAAAAATTATAGACAGCAGATTTATAAAACAGTTTAATAGCTTTTCAGTTTCTTACTTTTAGTCTGTTAATTAACATCAGTCTTTATTTTTGTTGAGTATTTTATAAAAAACGTAGGGTGCAATTAACAGCCACAATAAAAACAAACTCCAGGTTCTGCCCGCTGTAAGATTGTAATCGTATAAAAGTTTTTCCCAGGAATTGCCCATTATAAAATGCCCGAATCCAAACTCGAACAGAATAGTTAATACCAACCAGATAAAACCTAATATTAAAGCGTGATCTCTATTCTCTATTTTCCATTTCTTAAATATGAAATAGAAAATTATACCGAAGATAATAATTCCTGTTACAGTAGATATTTGATGGGCAGGCAGATCGCCTACAAGATTTTTGTAAGTTAGTTCTCTTAAAACTCCGTTTAATATTGCTACAAACGAAAAAGCGAACCACCACAAAATATGAATGTAAATATTTTTCATATATATCTTAAAAAATGTAACAGGTAAAATTATTAAATGGAGAATAAACTTACATCATAAAATTTTAAACAAGAGAAGAAAAAATTCTAATTCATTTTCAGCGGTATATTTTTGCGTTACTCATAATTATATTTCTTCGCTGTAATAATATTTTTCGTGTTGAATTGGTAAACTGTTCTATCTTTTTATAATGAACGCTAACTGTTTACAGCCCGGCATATAGGCAGGGTTTAGATTACTTTTTTTCAGCCAACACATAAACACTACCCTTACCTTTTCCAATCATTGTCAGCACATGTTCATCTCGTAAATATTGTAAATCTTTTTTCAAGGTGCTCAATCCTATTTTTGGAAATTGCTTTGCTAAATCGCTTACTTTAACAGGCTGATTGTTTGTAATAAAGTCTTTGATTAACTGTTGTCTCTCATTCAGGTAACCGCCTTTAGATTTGAATCGATCATATTTTTGTTCTAATTTTTCAGTGAGTGTTTTCAGACTTTCCAAAAAGAAAATCAACCACAAATCTATACGTTCGTTATCCGTCCCCCGATTTTTCTGCCCATTCATTAAGGCTTCGTAATAGACATTTTTATTTTGCTCGATATGGTTTTCAAAAGAAATATACCGGATAAAAGAATAATCATTCTGCAACAAACAAAGTGTTGTAAGCAATCGGGAAAGTCTGCCGTTACCGTCCTGAAAGGGGTGTATGCTTAAAAAATCGTAAACGAAACTGCCGATAACAATAAGCGAATGAATGGTTTTCTGTTCTAACTGTTGGTTTGTCCATTCCACTAATTCCTGCATTTCTCCTGCTACCAATGCGGGTTCGGTAGTGGCAAAAATAGTTCGCTGTTCTCCTGTCGGATAAGTAGCTGTAACTTTATTTGACAGAAACTTGTAAGTTCCTCTGTGCCGTTCATCTTTATGGCTGTGTTTCAGCAATAATTGGTGTAACTGTTTGATATAACTTTCCGAAAGTTTGATGTCGGAATAATTTTCATAAATCAATTCCAAAACTTCGTAATAGCCGATTACTTCCTGCTCATCACGGGTGCTCAGTTTTGTGATTTTAATGTCTTTCAAAAGTTCCTTTACATCCTGGTCAGTAAGCGTTGCCCCCTCAATCCTTGTGGAAGAACCAATACTTTCTATCGTGGCAATTCTCCGCAATTCTTTCAAATAGCGGGTTTCCTGTTTACCGGCAATATCCCATTTACCTTTAAAGCCATCAATGTAACCGATAAGCTGTAAAACCCGTTGATTGGTTATGAAGTCAAAATTGAGTTTCTTAGTAAACCTATCCATATCTTATCTGTATTTTATCTAAAAAATTTCATACAAAAATATAGAATGTCTATATCATATCCATATTTTATCCAAAAATCAGATTAAGAAACTAAATTTTCCAAGTTTCTTTTGTGATTGTAGCTTTAGTGTTGTCTTGTCTGGTGGTTAACGGTTTGGGTATTGCCGAAGGCGGGGATTTTTAGCACAAAAGTTCAATAGAAGAACGAATGTTGAGCCTTGTACAAATGTCCAATCGAAGCCGTTCAGCCCCGCTTTTGGCAATACCTTGTTGTGCGTTTGTGCTTGTGTCATTGTCTAGTTTGTAATTGCTTTATTGCCGATAATTCCCAACAGTCTTGTCAATTCACTTTCAAATCTTCTTGTTGCATCAGTGGCACCACTTATTGCGTGAGCAAGTTCGTGTAGAAGAGTTCCCAAAAATGCAGAATTATTATTTAATTGAGAACGTAAAATAATGATTCGTTGTTCACTTGGTTGCCATAATCCCACAGCAGGCCTAAATGTATATTCGTCTCGTTGCATTGTTTCAGAAACAAGTATTTCTTTCACATTATAGGGTTTGCCTCCTATTATTTGAAATAATTTATCCTTTAAGGCAAATGTACTACGTTCTGAAAATGACATTTCATATTCAGGAATAAACTTGAACTCAAAGTTGTCATTTCGTTGCTGTACAAATTCTTTGAAAACCTGTACTTTATTTTCAGGTTCTTCTATCTTTTCATTTTCTTCTATGATTTTATCACGAAGATTATCGGGGATTACAACAACTGTTTTTCCGCCTTGCTCTGCTTCTTCTACTAAATCGGTTTGACGTACTTCTTCTGCAGTTACAAAAACAACTTCTTTGTATTTGTTAAGTATTTTTGCAGCGTGATTTTGAACATCGATCCATTTGAGTTCATCGTGGTTATTTCCATAAGAGAATTGACTCAAATCGTTACTCAAAATCGTTCCAACTACCTCACTTTCACACTCTAAAAGCATTAAGCGTACTAACCCTGCGTATGCTGTTCTGCCGACATTGGTGCGTTCACGATTAATCGCTTTCTTAATGCTCGCATTTAGCAATGTAATGTTGTAACTGAATAGAAAATTATCCTCAATTGCTACTAAAACACCATTGATAAAGATTTTTCCTTGTGTACCTGATTTTTTCAAAACGGCACCATACTTTGTATTTTCAATTATTGATTCATTGCTAAACTTGAGAAAGAGCTTTTTACCTTCCTCTACATCAAAATCAGAAAGATTACTTAAATGAAATTCGGTACCAATCAAATATTGATTGCTTGGTTCTGAAATGTAAGCGTGAAGCGTTACCAGATCATCAAAACCACTTTTTTGCGATTTGCCAAGAGAAATATCACCGAATTTCGAGAGAATTCTAACTGAAACTCCTTTCCGTTCAAAAGTTGCTAGTGCGTCTTTAAGACCTATTCCAAATTTGCCAATAATTCCATTAGCATTTAGTTTTTCATCATTCTCGTTTTGTGTGAAGTGTTCATATTTAAGACCTCTTCCAAAGTCCTTAATAATCCATTCATTACTTTGTTTGTAAATCTGAATGTCAGCCGTATCAGAGAGTTTCTGTTCATCTAATGCATTCGCTATAATTTCACGAACTGCGTGTTTAACCTCCCAGTTTTCAAGAATTTTTTCTATGTTTAAATCGAATTTTTTCATTTGTCATATTCATTTATATAATTCAACCATTGTGTTTTGATTTGCTATATTAAATGCTGCTTTAACCAAATCTCCATCAATAAAAAATAGAGAAACTAAATATGGTTGAAGGTCTGCATACCTTAGACCTTTGTTATTCATTATGTCATTGCTCCAAACAATTCTGTTGCTTGTAGTCGAGATTTCTTCGAATTCGAATGAGGGTTTTATGTAGTCTGAAAAGCCATCATTATTTAAGACGAACGAGATATTACCGTTTTTTATTTCACTCGTCAACTTGCCTGTTTTCTCTTTCTCAAATATACATTGACCGCTAAACCATATTTCAATTTTTGAAAAGGTGAAGTCAATATTTTTTCTCGGTATTTTTCCAAACATCTCGCACAGATTTGTTGGAAATCTGTCATAGTTTATTTCTGAATTTGATTTAAAGTTTGCCATAGTTTTTAATTTTTAGATTGAATGTTTTTAGTAGCATAACGCACAACTCATTACTTTATGTAATAATACAAAAAATAAAATAAATTTGTAAGTTTGTTGCGGGAAAACCACCAATAAAGGAGTTTTAATGTATGCAAATGAATAAAACAAATCTACTGCGGGAAGTCCTTTCCCTTAGAAATTATGCCCCGAATACAATAGCAGTTTATGTTAAGGCAGTTGAGCAATACTGCAATTATTCACACCTAACAAAACCCGATCAAGATTCTTTATATAAATTTGCACTTTTTCTCAAAAATAAAAAT
>JAKIZM010000053.1 GCA_022708025.1 Bacteroidota bacterium
AAAGTAAATAATTATGAAAAATTGCATTTGCTTAGAACATCCTTAAAAACAGAATTAAAGATTAAACAAAAGAAAGCAGCCTGATAAAATGGAGTCTCTATTTTCAACTAAGTTTGACTTTTTGCCTTTAAAACAGAAATCTTTTTGTTTTAAAACAATAGAGAATTATGAAAATATTTATTACGAGAGAAATTCCGGATTCAGGAATTAATTTATTGAAGAAAAAAGGATTTGAAGTTTCTGTTTATAAAAAGGACTAGCCAATTACACGCAAAGAATTAATTAAATCAGTTAAAGATTGTGATGGTTTAATTTCTTTATTAACGGATAAGATTGATAAAGAAGTTATTGATTCGATGAAGAAATGCAGGGTGATTGCAAACTATGCCGTGGGCTTTAATAATATTGATATCAATTATGCAAAAAGTAAAAAAATTATCGTAACAAACACGCCTGATGTATTAACTGATTCAACTGCTGATTTAGCTATCGCTTTGGTTCTTGCTTGTGCAAGAAGGATTCCGGAATCTGAAAAATTTGTAAGAGACAAAAAATTTGTCGGCTGGAAACCTAAGCTTTTATTAGGCGTAGAGCTACGAAATAAATATTTTGGAATTTTAGGTGCTGGCAGAATCGGAACTGAAATTGCAAAAAGAGCACACTCTTTCGGATGCAGGATTCTGTATTATTCAAACAATAAAAATGAATATCTTGAAAAACAATTAGCTGCAAAAAAATTATCTTTAAATCAAATTCTGAAAAAATCTGATATAATTTCACTTCATTTGCCTTTGAATGCTGGAACAAAAAATCTGTTAGATAAAGAAAAGCTTAAATTGCTAAAATCATCTGCAATATTAATAAATACTGCTCGTGGTGAAGTATTAGATGAGACCTATTTGATTAAAATGTTGAAGCGAAAAGAAATATTTGCAGCAGGATTTGATGTTTATCAGAATGAACCTAAACTTAATCTTGAACTTTTTAAACTAACTAATGTAGTATTACTTCCACATATCGGCAGTGCAACAAACGATGCTAGAAATAAAATGTCGCTACTTGCTGCCAGGAATATTTCAGCAGTTCTTTCCGGAAAATCACCTTTAACCCCGGTTTAAATCAACCTTATTTGATTGCTAATATTGTAGGGCGTTGGTATTTTTGAAATAAAAAAAAGAGAAAACTAGATGAGATTTGGAATACCAAAAGAAACTCTTTATGAAGAAAAAAGAGTTGCATTATCTCCAGCAGGAGTTGATGCCTTAGTAAGAGCAGGTCACACTGTTTTTATTCAAAGTGGTGCTGGTTTAGGCAGTCACTTTAGTGATGAAGAATATCGCACAACAGGCGCTCAAATTGTTTATAGTGCTGAAGAAGCGTTTGCGCGTTCTGAGGTTGTTGTTAAAGTTGCCCCGCTTTCTGAAGCAGAATCTGAAATGTTAGTGGATAATCAGATTCTTTTTTCGTTTCTTCATCTGGCAATTGGTAAAAAAAATATAATTGAAAATCTCTTAAAGAAAAAAATTACTGCTATTGGTTATGAGCTGATTGAAGAAGATGAAAGATTACCAGTTCTCCATTCAATGAGTGAAATTGCCGGTCAATTAGCTATTCAGGAAGCCGAAAGATATTTAGAAAGTTTTGTTCCCGGCGGTCGTGGAATTTTATTAGGCGGTATTACTGGTGTTGCGCCTGCAGCTGTAGTTATACTTGGAGCAGGTGTTGTTGGTGTTACAGCAGCAAGCGCAGCAGTTGGAAGAGGAGCACAAGTTATTGTGATTGATAAAAACCTTAACCGGCTCAGAAATATTGATATAAACTTCAGAAAAAAAGTTACAACTGTTATGGCAAATCCATATACCATTTCACGTGGAGTTAAGTTTGCTGATGTTTTAATCGGTGCTGTTTTAATTAAAGGTGAAAAGGCTCCGAATCTTGTTACTGAAGAAATGGTTAAGCAAATGAAAAAGGGAAGTGTTATTGTTGATGTTTCAATTGATCAGGGAGGTTGTATAGAAACCAGCAGAATAACCACACAATCAGATCCGGTTTATTTGCTGCACGATGTAATTCATTATTGTGTACCAAATATGCCCGCTATTGTTGCCCGAACAGCAAGTTATGGATTAAATAATGCATCATTAGGATATATACAGAATATAGCTGAAAACGGACTGTCAAATGCTTTGATCGGAGATCCGGGATTATCTAAAGGTGTATGTACATATAATGGTTATTGTTGTAATGAAGCAATTGCTCATACTTTTAATGTAGAATACCGAAGACTGCATGTTTTTTCAAGTAATTAGTTAAATAATTTATGCAACGAATCTAAAGAGAAATGAAATGACATCAACTGAAGAAATAAAACTTAAGAATCCTATTCCTACTAATTTGCTGAGGATATATAATCAAAAACTTGTAAGCTCTGATGAAGCAGTAAAGCATATAAAATCGGGTGATAAAGTTGTAGTTCAACCCGGATGTGCTGCACCAAATGAATTAATCAGAGCTTTGGTAAGAAGAAAAGATGAGCTTGAGAATGTTACCATTTATCACATTCTGATTGTGGGCGAACTCCCTTATTTGCAGCCGGGAATGGAAAAACATTTTAAGCATAAGGCATTTTTTATTGGTGCTAATTCTAGAAAAGCTGTGAATGAAGGAAGGTCTGAATTTATACCGATCTTTCTTTCTGAAGTACCTTTGTTATTTAAATTAGGCAGAATAAAAACAGATGTTGCACTTCTTAATGTTTCACCACCGGATGAACACGGTTTTTGCAGTTATGGTGTTGATGTTGGTACAATAAAAACTCCTGCCGAAAAATCTAAGATTATTATTGCGCAGGTAAACAGACACCAGCCGAGGACACTGGGTGATTGTTTTATTCATATTAATAAGATTAATTATATTGTTGAACATGATGAAGAACTAAAAGAGCTCCCACAAGTAGATCCGGATGCAACTCCTGAACTGCTTGCTATATTTGATAAAATAGGAAGAAACGTTGCAGATTTAATTGAAGATGGTTCAACTTTACAAATGGGTATTGGTGCAATTCCTGATTCAGTTATGAAGTATCTGCACGATAAAAAAGACCTTGGTATTCATACCGAAATGTTTTCTGATGGAATAATTGATTTAGTTGATGCGGGAGTAATAAATGGCGAAAAGAAAACTTTGCATCCAGGGAAAATAATAGCAGGCTTTGTTCTTGGAACAAAAAAAGTTTATGATTTTATTGATAATAATCCGATAATTGAATTTCATCCTCAGGAATATGTAAATGATCCGTTCATTATATCAAAGAATCATAAAATGGTTGCAATTAATTCTGCACTCGAAGTTGATTTGACCGGACAGGTTTGTTCTGATTCGATAGGAACAAGATTTTATTCAGGTATAGGTGGTCAGGTTGATTTTATCAGAGGAGCCTCAAAATCCGAAGGCGGTAAACCCATTATTGCTTTACCTTCTACAACAAAAAATGATACTATCTCCAGAATTGTTCCCGTATTAAAACCAGGTGCAGGGATAGTTACATCCAGAGGAGATGTTGACTATGTTGTAACTGAATATGGTGCAGTAAATCTATGGGGAAAAACAATTCAGGAACGGGCTAAAGCACTTATTTCAATTGCTCATCCGAAGTTCAGAGATGAATTGACTAAATATGCTAATGAAACATTTCATATTTAGGTAACAATGGTAGCTGTAATTGGTGATGTACACGGTTGTTTTAATACTCTAAAAGCACTTGTTGAAAAAATCAGGAAGACTTATCCCGATATATCAATCTATTGTGTCGGTGATCTGGTTGACCGTGGAAATTTCAGCGCACAGGTTATTGAATATATAATTGCTGAAAACATATTCTGCTCTCTTGGCAATCACGATTATATGTTTTATTGTAATATGCGGATTCCTTTCAGTCTGATGGCAAAATCCTGGAATTACAACGGAGCTGAAACAACTCTTATGTCATACAGAGATAAAATTAATTTGATGGATGAACATCTTGATTTTATTGATAGCCTCCCTTTGTTTTATAATCTTGATGACTGCCTTATTTCGCATGCGGGCTTATCTGCAAAATACAAATCACTTTTACCTGATGGTGTTAAAGATGATAAAGAATTAACAGAGCTTTTAATAAAGGACCTGGATAATCAGGATAGTATTTTGTGGACGCGGGGTAATTTACTTAATATAGGAAAACTTCAGATTGTAGGTCATACACACAAAAAGGAAATTTATCACGATTTAATCAGCAACACAATGTATATTGATACGACAGCTTATGGTAATAATAAACTAACGGCTGTAATAATTCAGGATAATAAGTGTATTAAGATACTTGAAGAAAAATCATTTATTGATGACATTAATAAAAACTGGATATATCAGTTTTAGTAATACTGCATATAAATATTCCTTAGCTGTTGTAATTGTTTGCATTATATTTTTGAATTTCTTATTCTGAATTTCAAAAGCAATTCTTAGAATAGATTTAAATTCTTAATGTTGAACGGATATAAAAGTTATGGCAATTGAAATTGAACGCAAGTTTCTGGTAAAAGGAGAATTTAGAAATTTCGTCGAAAAATCAGTAAGAATCAGACAGGGTTATATCTCTTCTGTTCCCGAAAGAAGTGTTAGAATACGAATAATGAATGATAGAGGATTTCTGGCGATCAAAGGAGAAACAAATAGCTCCGGTAAAAGCAGATATGAATGGGAAACTGAGATTCCGGTTACTGAGGCTGAGGAGTTATTAAATATATGCGAGCCAGGTTTGATAGAGAAAACAAGACATCTTGTAAAATATGGAAAACATATTTTCGAGATTGATGAATTTTATGGTGAAAATAATGGACTGATTCTTGCTGAAATTGAACTGAAATCTGAGTCGGAAAACATTGAAATGCCTGATTGGATCGGTGAAGAAGTTACCGGTGATCCAAAATATTATAATGTGATGCTTACTAAAAAACCATTTAGCAAATGGTAAGCTGATAATAAATCCCCTGAATACATTTAAAAATATTTATAACATATAAACTGGTATTATTATTCTTGCCGGATAGTTTTTATTATCAACGATCAATTAAGATGCAGATTTTGTATTATTAAATTCCGGAACATTTTAAGTATAAGAATTTTAAGAGTTGTATCTTACACTGTTTTATTAATCTTTTTTAGGGAAAAATAAAATGTTTTTAAAAAAAACCAGAAAACTTGAGATACAAATTGATGAGTATCTCGATTTAGTTATTAAAGGCGGATTAGTTTTTAAGCTTGGTATTAAATGCTATCTTGACAATCAGATGACTGAGTTTGAAAGTTATCTAAAAGATTTAAGAAAGACTGAAGAAAATGCTGATGATTTAAGAAGGAACATTGAGGTAAAACTTTATACCAGAACGCTGATTCCTGAAGCACGCGGAGATGTATTGGGATTATTAGAAAGCTGCGATAAGGCATTAAACATTACAGCAGATACTTTACTTGAGTTCTCAGTTGAGATCCCAACCATATTGCCGGAACTTAAAACAGGTTTTTTAGAACTTGCTGAAAGTTCGATTTCCTGTCTTGAAAATACTGTCAGTGGTATCAGGTCTTATTTCAGAAATATTGATGCAGTAAGAGATTATGTAACTAAAGTTCAGTTTTATAGAAGAGAAACAAATAAGATAGCAGAAAAAATTAAACGTGCTGTTTACAGAACTGATAATGATCTGAGTTTTAAAATTCATATTCGTTACTTTGCATTTCATATCGAAAGGATTGCTGAACAGTCTGAAGATGTTTGTGACAGGTTATCAATTGCAATAATTAAAAGGCTGGAGTAGAATTGGACATTTCAGCATTATTTTTCTTATCAAGCGCACTGTTTCTTGGATGGTCTGCCGGTGCAAATAATGCAGCCAACATTTTTGGAACTGCAGTTATTTCAAAAATGGTTAAGTTCAGAACTGCTGCAATTACAGCTGGTATATTTGTAGTGCTTGGTTCAGTTATCAGCGGTGCGGGAACAACAGAAACATTAACAGACCTTGGATCTGTAAATGCTTTAGCAGGAAGTTTTGCTGTTGCAGTTGCTGTAGGTATTTCTATTATTTTGATGATCCGGGCAAAAGTACTGGTTTCATCATCACAAGTAATACTGGGCGGAATTATTGGCTGGAACTTATTTACAGGTTCACCAACTGATAACAATGCTCTTTATAAAATCTTATTTAGCTGGGTTGCATCTCCGGTTATTGCTGCAATATTTGGTTTTATCTTATTCAAGATCATTAAGAATACTGTACTCAAATGGAAAATTCATCTTTTAGAATTAGATACTTATACACGAGTCGGGCTTATTATTGCCGGAGCATTGGCTGCATATTCATTCGGTGCAAATAATATTGCTAATGTGATGGGGATGTTTGTTGGTTCAGCACATCTTCCGGATTTAAATATCGGCAGTGTTTTTACTTTATCCAGTGAACAGCAATTATTTTTCTTTGGTGGAGTAGCAATTGCTGCAGGAATTTTTACTTATGGCGCTAATGTAATGGATACTGTTGGTGAAGATTTTGCTAAAATATCTCCTATAACCGGACTTGTAGCTATTTTAGCTGAGATAATAGTACTCTTTTTATTTACTTCGCAAAGCTTCGAACACTTTTTGTTAGTAAATAATTTACCTGCAATTCCACTTGTTCCGCTTTCTATCACTCAGGCATTTATCGGAGCAATTATCGGAACCGGACTGGCAAAGGATCCTCATTCCATAAACTTCAGAGTGCTTGGTAGAATGGTTGTCGGATGGGCTGTTGCGCCGGTAACATCAGCTTTAATAACAGTTTTATCTCTTTTCTTTATTCAAAATGTTTTTGAACAAACAGTAATACTTCCTGAGCCTTATGAAATAACAAAATCTGTAATAGGCAAATTGGATTCTGAAGGAATCAAAACAGAGATGATAAATGATTTGGTAAATAAAGAGTTTTATTATAAGAAAGAATTTCGTAATGAAATTCTGAAAAGATATAACTATTCTAATGAGCAGTTATATAAAATTTTTACTTATTCTTTAATAGATAGTTTCGTTGTTGATTCCAATCTTATAAACAGCAGATTACGCTCAGATGATTTTTCTGAAGCGGAAATTAATTTTTTGAAATCCCTTCACTCAAAAAGCTACTCGCACAAAATCGATTTTGAAAAAGATGTTTTTCAATCTAATGATTTATGGCAGGATACTGGTGATATATTAACTGATAAGAAAAATGGAAATAAAAAAATAATTATTGAGCAGCTATTCAGAATTAAAAAACCTGATAAATCGAATTATTAGAATTATCGATAATTAAAATTTAGTGGGGAGAATATTTAAATCAGATATAAGCAAAAAATTTTGTTGCTATTCAGAAACTAATTTTAGTAAGATAAAACAGGTTGTTCAGGATATTAGAGTTTATTATTAGTACATTAAAGCAACTCATAATAAATAATTTTATTTAATAACTAATAGTGAGCTTAAAATGAAAAAACTAAATTTATTTTTCATAATTGTTTTTGTGAGTTTACTCGCATCAGAGAGCTTTACGCAAACAGCAACATCAGTTATTTTACCGCAGTATATTCAAGGATTAAATGGAACAAATAACAACAGAGTTCCATTCGTTTTCAGAGCTAAACTTGATGGACTTTTACCAAATACAACTTATAGATTTATAAATCAGATTGTTCGCTCAACTGATAGTCCGACAACAAATGGTGCTGGTAATTGTTTCTTTGTACCATCCAGTATTGATAGTCCTTTTGTCAGAACAACCTCGCCCGATTTAAATGCAGGACCTTATGGATCATTTACTACAGATGCAACAGGTTCTTATACAGGATGGTTTATTACCGAACCAACTGGTAATGCAAGATTTGTCCCGGGCAGTTATATATTTATGAGAATCCGGCTTAATGATGGTGCCGGCGGTACAACTGTTGCAACTCGTCTGACTCTTCCGGATTCAGTTAAAGTCGTAAATCTTTATTCCAGTGCTGCTCCCGGCGATACGGCTTGTACTGGTATTTACGGTCAGTCTTTAGCAACATCAAAAGATTTTGTTTTCTTGTATGATAATGTATCTGGTTCCGGAAGACCAATAGCAAGTGCAACTGTTGAGAATGATGGTATTGATCTGGCGCCTGTAACTTCGTTTGCAATGTTTTATCGTGATAGTGTTGAAAATAAAGTTGGTTATTGGGGAACTATAATTCCCAATGTATTGCCAAATGGTGTAAGAAGAATAGAAAGAAGATTATTTGCTGATGGAAGTTTACATCCGGTTGTTGCTACTGATGCTGATGGTGTCTGGCCAAGCGGTGTAAATACAGTAAGTCCTACTGGAGGAACTGCAGCATTGAGAATTAATGTTACCGATGCTCCTATTCCTGTTGAGCTAGTCAGCTTTTCAGCAAAAGTTCAAAATGGATCTGTAATATTGAACTGGATAACTGCTACCGAGACAAATAACAGTGGATTTGAGATTCAAAGAAATTCAGGTAAAGGATTTGCTGCAATTGGTTTTGTTAACGGAAACGGAACTACAACATCAAAGAAAGAATATTCTTTTGTTGATAAAAATGTTGGTCAGGGCAGCTATTCTTACAGACTGAAACAAATTGATCTGAATGGTCACTATACTTTTTCAAACATAGTAGAAATTAATACTGAGCTGCCAAGAGAATTTAATCTGGCTCAGAATTATCCAAATCCATTCAATCCATCAACAAAAATTAATTTCAGTTTAGCTGTTGATTCTAAAATTAAATTAACGATATACAATTTACTCGGTCAGGTTGTAAATACACTTATAAATAGTAATTATACGGCTGGAAACCATACAGTTAGTTTTAATGCAAATGGATTAAACAGCGGAATTTATTTTTATAAAATTGAAGCATTTGGAATTGATGGACAAAATTTTGTTGCTACCAGAAAAATGATCTTAACCAAATAATAATGTTATAAATGTTTTTTTAAGAGTTCATATCTTAATAAGGTATGAACTCTTTTTCTATATATCTCTCTGTAAAGATTTGAAACCAGCCCGTAAAAAAAAGAATGAACTGATTGAGGTGAGTATAAAAAGTATTAAAGTGCTGGTCATCAGATTTACTCTTGAAACCTGGTAACCATTTTTTATTTCCTGAAAAAAATTAAATACGGGTACAAACAGAATTATTACAATCATTATTAGAAACATCAAGCTTAATAACAATGTTATTGAGGCACCCTGAGATGAAGCAATCCTGATTGCATTTTTTTCTTTTAGATTCAAGAATATTCCTCCCATTCCGAAATTTAAACTGACAAGCGCAACGGTAACGATAGCCATATTTATCTGGGCAATAATTGCAAGTTCAACTGGGAAGTGAAAGTTAGAAAAATAACTTATTATCTGACCTATAAAGAAAACTACTAAAAAATATATTGCAAGTTTTTTAAAGATTAAATCCTTCAAGTTAACAGGAGCGGTACGTAACTTCCAGAATGTTTCGCCCTCAAGACTTATAAGCGGGAAAATAAATCTTATTGAGATTGAAGAGATAAGAAATACATTAAAAATAGTAACCGCTACATAAATCGCTGTTCTGAAATAATCATTGTAAGCATTTAAAATTGTCATATCTATTCCGGCAATACTGGTTATAAAAATTACAATTAAAAAGAGCATTACTAGCAAATGAATCCATTGATTTGGTTCTCTGAAAAACAATAATATTTCGCGCTTAACTATTGATTCGTTGATTCCGTTTAATACAGAAGATTTTAAATTAAAGATAGAATCCTTTTTATCTTTTAATTTTAAAGTAGAATTGGATACAGAATATTCTGCCCAGGTTTTATAATACCATTTATGTGCTAAAAATATTGCAATAAGAAATACTGAAATTGAAGAAATAATATTTACATACATAAACGGGAAAGCTCTTTCATAACTTCCTTTGGAAATCCAGAAAAGTGAATCTGATACCCAGTAGTTTGGCAATAGTTTTAAAAAATCATTATCAAGAAATCCAAAGTATGCATTAATATTGGGATAATAATCAAAGACCTTTTGTACCATTTCAGCAGGACTGCTTAAGAAATAATAGCTTAACACACTTATCGCATAGATTAAACCGATAGTAGTTAAAACTTTTTTCATTCCGATTTTTGAAGAAAGTTTGAGGACAATTAATAAAATAATTGCACCTAATGAACCGGCGGTGAACATAAATGGCAGAATAATACCAATCAGGGAAATCGGATAAAAATACCAATCAAGATTAAAATATATCCCGTAACCTAACATAATTGCCCCAACTATCAATAATAAAGTTGAAGAGCTGTAAAAAAAGTTATCTAAAAACTTGATGATAAATATTTTTGTAAATGAGATAGGTTTGCTGATAAAATAAAATACTTCTTTTGATTTGTACAGCGTTGAATATGATACAACAATGTTGCCAATATTTATAGTGATAAAAAAGATAAAAAGAATAACTGCAATAAATCTGTGAAAAAGAAACGCACCGATATTAACTCCTGATAATAAGTACTCCATCGAGTTCATTGTGAAGAAATAGCATCCGTACGCAAATATTCCGTAAACAATTGATGAGCTTAATGCTTTAAATAAATAACCCGGTGAAATCTCTGAATTTAATTTCAGAAAAATTAGTAGCTTATATTTTATTATGTGAAATATTGATTTCATTATTTTGTCAAATGTAAAAATAAGGATTCAAGATTATTGTGGTCTGAACCTTTAATAGCCTCTAACACTTCTTTTTTGTCTTCAAATATCATTTTGCCGTCTTTAATAATTCCGATACGGCTGCAGATTTCTTCTGCTACATTTAGACTGTGAGTTGACATAAATAAAGCGGTTCCATTTTCTGAAAGTTTTCTAAAAATGTTTTTTACAATTAGTGCGCTTTGCGGATCCAAGCCAATCATAGGCTCATCAACAACCAGTAATTTAGGGTCGTGTAAAAGAGCAGAAGCAATAGCGATCCTTTGTTTCATTCCCTGGGAATATTCTTCAGTTCTTTTATCAATCCAGCTATCAATTTTCAGTTCGTTAATAATCGAATCAATTTTAACCTTCAGTTTTTCTTTTTCAATAGAATACAGTCCGCCGCTAAAAAACAGAAACTCCCGTCCGGTTAATTTATCATACAAGAACGGCTGATCAGGAATATAACCAATCAGTCTTTTTGCTTTGGCAGGTTCTTTATTAATATCAAGTCCGTTTACTAAAATTCTACCGGAAGTTGCAGTATATAACCCAGTAATCATTTTAATAGTGGTAGTTTTGCCGGCTCCGTTTTGTCCGAGAAAACCAAAAAAATCACCAGCTTGAATATTAAGATTCAGGTTATCAACTGCAGTAAAGTTTCCAAATTTTTTTGTGATTTTGATTAATTCCAGCATAAGTATCTGTTAAATTAATAAACAAAGATAAAAAAGATTGAAAGAAAAACAGGAAATTATTTTTCCATTGATCTCAGTAATGTTAAATCTTCCAGTGTAATTGTCATAAGATCTCCGCTCATAATATTAGGCATCGATAAAATCCTGTCTTCCTGAATTGAAATTGCCCTGTTCAATAATTCCTTAATTGATCTTGCATTATAGAAATTTCTGTTTTGTTCCTTTCGCATTTCATCTATCAATTCAAGTAATTGCTGCCAGGCACCTTCGTCCAATTGATAATTTTTCTTTTGACAAATACTTAAAGCTATTTCAAGAAGCTGACGGTTCGTATAAGGTTCAAACTCAAAAATATTTGGAAACTGACTTTCTAAAACAGGAAAGTTTTCAACAAGAAAATTAATTTCGCTTTTTGTGCCAGCTAAAATTGCAACAACATCATCACCCGTTAAATAAAGTTTTTTTAGAAAATATTGCAGCAGTGAATCACTGAAATTCTTATCACATTGCAGCGAAGTAGTAACATCGTTAACCAAAACAACATTTCCTTTAAGCTGCTTAAAAAGTTCATCAATACCTAAGTAGGCATCTATTTTACTCAATCCATAAAAAGTTGAGCTATCAATCTCAACTAATTGCCCTTTTGATAATTTGTTTGATGCAAAAAGACTTTTAGCAAAAAGCCGTGCAACAGTTGAAGTTCCGGAACCGGGTTCAGCAATAAAAATTGAATTATAGATTTTATGTATAGATGAAATTGACCTTTCAGATTTTAATTTATCAACTTTTATAGAAGATATTATTTTATTAAAAGTGATTTTTACATTATCCAGAGCAACAAGGTTATTTATTTCATTTACATAACGATCCAGCTTCTCATTCGATTTTACGATTGAGTTATTCCGGTTATGTATGTTTTGCCAGGCTGACTGGATATCATTAACCAGAATTGTATTAAGATTAGTAAAATTTTTTTCCTCATCATCCAGCGAATGATATCTTTTACTTAACTCAATTTTGGATTCGCTGAATAGATTTCTGATAAAACGCGCATTACCAAAAGATCCGTCCGTATTATCAATCAATGAATCTAATATTTCTATCAGGAATTTCTCTGCTTTTTCGTTAAGGGTATATTTTTCTTTCTCAGAAAAAATCCTGAAGATCTCTGCAAGCTCATTCGAATTATAATCATCAAAATAAAAATGATGTGTAAATCTGGATTTTAATCCCGGATTTGAGTTAATAAAATTTTCCATTGGTTCAGGATATCCTGCGGCAATTACAAAGAATTTATCTTTATAATCTTCTATTCGTTTAATGATTATATCAATTGCTTCCTGTCCAAAATCCTGCGAGCTTTTATCTCTTTTAAGTGAATAAGCTTCGTCAATAAATAATATTCCCCCTAATGCCTGATTAATTACTTTTTCAGTTTTCTGAGCAGTTTCTCCGATATACTCTCCGATTAAAGATGTTCTGTCAACTTCAACAACGTGACCATTTTCAAGAATTCCGATAGCTTTAAAAAATCTGCCTAAGATTCTGGCAACAGTTGTTTTACCTGTGCCCGGATTACCTAAAAAAATGCAATTTGCCGAAATGTTTTCATTAGTTTCAATGCCCTGAGCTTTACGCTCTTTAACAAATTCAAGGTAAGAAATAAAGTCTTTTAAGGATTGTTTTAAATTCTGAAGTCCAACCAGATTATCAAATTCTTCAAACAGATTTTTGATTGAATTATTATCACTGTTAGTTCTTTGAAACTGTTCTAATTTCTTTGGTTGTTGGGTGTTCTGTTTATTGGAAGGATTTTTTGATTGTTCATTATTATCAACAAAATTAATTATTTCCTGATTACCAATTTGAAAGTTATATCTAATGATTTGCTGATTTTCTAAAAATATTTCAATCTTTACTTCACCACATTTCCAGAACCCGGGAATTGGCGTTCCCCAGCTTTGGACAAATTCAACAAGTTCCCAATCTTTTTTTAATTTCAGATTAAAATCATTCCGACCAATTTCTTCATCTTCAAAATACCATATTGTTAATCCTCTTAACAATCGGTCATCAGTTTTAAAGAATGGATTTTTTATTATTATTTCAGCAGCAATATAAGTTGTTATTGATTCATCAAACTGAAGCAGATAAGTTTTCTTTTCAGAGTTTATACTTTCTTCAAGATTAAACATTCTGATTGATTTACTTTCAATCAGTTGCATACCGTTTGGATTTTTTTCCTGAACTCCGATTTGCATTATTGAATTGCTTACTAAAAGTTCTGGGGACATTACTCTATCAGTAATGAGTTCACCGGTTTTTGAACTATTTTCGTTTGAATTCTTCATTTACTTGTTAAAAAATTAGCAAAGAATATTTTTTTACAATTGAGGCAAATACCTTGCCATCTGAGAAAATGCTTAAAAAAAACAAAAAAGGCGAGGGGAAACCTCGCCTTGTAAAAATAACAGCTTAATGGAATTTTAATACATTCCGTCCATTCCACCCATACCTCCCGGAGGCATTGCTGGCATAGCTGGTTCTTTTTCTTTCTTTTCATAAACAACTGCTTCGGTGGTAATTAATAATGAAGAAACTGAAGCAGCATTTTCAAGAGCAGTTCTTGCAACTTTAGTCGGATCAATGACACCGGATTTTACAAGGTTCTCATATTTTTCCGTAGCAGCATTAAATCCGAAATCATCTTTGCCTTCACGAACTTTTTGTAAAACAACTGATCCCTCTAACCCGGCATTGTTAACGATTTGTCTTAAAGGCTCTTCTAAAGCTTTTTCAACAATTTTAACACCGGTAGTCTGATCAAGATTATCACCTTTTACTTTTTCCAGAATATCCATTGCTCTTACTAAAGCAACACCACCGCCTGCAACAATACCTTCTTCAACTGCAGCACGTGTAGCATGTAATGCATCTTCAACTCTGGCTTTCTTTTCTTTCATTTCAATTTCAGTGGATGCACCGATCTTTAATACTGCAACTCCACCAGAAAGTTTTGCCAATCTTTCCTGTAATTTTTCCTTATCGTAATCCGAGGTTGATTTATCAATCTGCGCTTTAATTTCATTAATTCTTTTCTTGATATCTTCAGTTTTTCCTGATCCTTCAACAATTGTTGTATTGTCTTTATCAATAACAACTTTTTTAGCCCTGCCTAAATAATCAAGAGTTGCATTTTCTAATTTATAACCTTGCTCTTCAGAAATAACAGTTCCGTTTGTTAGTACAGCAATATCTTCTAACATTGCTTTTCTCCTGTCACCAAATCCGGGAGCTTTAACAGATGCAACTTTCAAGGTTCCACGAATTTTATTAACTACTAATGTAGCCAATGCTTCGCCTTCAAGATCTTCGGAAATAATTAACATTGCTTTGCCTTGCTGAGCAACTTTTTCCAGTATTGGTAAGAGATCTTTCATTGCAGAGATTTTTTTATCGTGTATAAGAATGTAAGGGTCTTCCAATATTGCTTCCATTGTTTCTGTATCGGTTACAAAATAAGGAGAGATATAACCGCGATCGAACTGCATACCTTCAACAACATCTAATACTGTTTCTGCTGATTTACTTTCTTCAACAGTAATAACTCCATCTTTTCCTACTTTTTCCATTGCATCAGCAATTAAATTGCCGATTGATTTATCATTATTTGCAGAGATAGCACCAACCTGTGCAATTTCATTTCTTCCTTCAACTTCTTTGCTGACTGATTTTAAGTATTCAACTACTTTTTGTACTGCTAAATCAATTCCTCTTTTAAGATCCATAGGATTTGCACCTGCAGTTACGTTTTTTAAACCTTCTCTGTAAATAGCCTGAGCTAAAACAGTTGCAGTCGTAGTTCCGTCTCCGGCAACATCACTGGTTTTAGCAGCAACTTCGCGTACCATTTGAGCGCCCATATTTTCAACCGGATCGTCAAGTTCAATTTCTTTTGCTACAGATACACCATCTTTAGTTACAGTAGGAGCACCAAATTTTTTCTCTAATACTACATTACGTCCTTTTGGACCAAGAGTAACTTTGACAGCATTTGCAAGTTTATTAACACCGCTTATCAGTTTTGCCCGTGCTTCGGTGTTGTATTCAATTAATTTTGCCATGATTTATTCCTTTATAATTTAAATAATTACTTTCCTAAAATTCCGAAGATATCGCTCTCACGCATAATGAGATACTCTTCACCATTAATAGTAACTTCAGTTCCGCTGTATTTTCCATAAAGAACTCTGTCACCAACTTTTACTTCCATTTTGATTGCTTTACCATCATCAGCAACTTTGCCGGGACCAACAGCAACA
Organism: Bacteroidota bacterium; assembly: GCA_022708025.1. Classification (GTDB taxonomy): domain Bacteria; phylum Bacteroidota; class Ignavibacteria; order Ignavibacteriales; family Ignavibacteriaceae; genus IGN3. Next base: position 15,799 of record JAKIZM010000053.1, read on the forward strand.
ACATTTCCTTCAACTGGTTTTTCTTTTACAGTATCAGGTAATATGATTCCGCCAGCTGTTTTTTCTTCGGCTGCGGCTGGTTTAACAACTACCCTGTCACCTAATGGTTTTAACTTAATTTCACTCATTTTTAACTCCTTTTTTGATTTTTTTTATTTTTTAGCACTCTCAAAAGACGAGTGCTAAAATATATTTAATGAGCCTTTTTGTCAAGAATTATTAATGTTGGTGTGATTTAAAATGGCTATTTTTGTAAATAAAACTACAATAAATCATTAAATGACAAAGCTGCTTCAAGAACTGAGAAAACTGGTAGTAATAATTAAGGAATTGGATAAAAGAGTTACGATAATTTTTTTATCCGTTGCGATTCTTCAAACTTTTTCATTTTATTTTACATCCAGGAGATTCTTTAGAGAAAATCTTTTTCAATATTTCCAGTCTTTTTCTGATCCGTATTTAATTGAATATTTTTATTGGTTTCTCGGGGATTTCTTTACTTTTTTGATTCTTGGTGTTTTAATTATAAAACTTCTTTTTAAAGAAAATCTTAAAGATTATGGATTCCAATTAGGTGATTACAAGCTTGGATTTCTTTTAACCATTGTTTTTATTGTTGTAATGTTAATTCTGATTTGGTTTGTCTCGGCATCTCCATCATTTGCTCAAAAATATCCTCATCTGCCGGGAGCGAGACTTAACTGGAATACATTTTTAATTTATGAAGCCGGTATGTTGATTTATATGTTTTCATGGGAATTTATGTGGCGCGGATATATGCTTTTTGGTCTTGAAGAAAAATTCGGTTATTATTCTGTGTTGATACAAATGATACCTTTTGTGATATTACATAATGGTAAACCTTTTTTAGAAACCCTAGGAGCGATCTTCGGCGGTATTGCATTAGGTATTCTTGCATTAAGAACAAGGTCATTTTATTATTGTGTTATTATTCATATCGGTGTTATGTTCTCGATTGATTTTGTTTCAACATTACGTTTCAGGGCAAATGAATATGGAATTGGAGTAGAATCATTTATAAATTTAATTAAACAAATATTTTAGGTGTAAAGATGAGATTATCATTAAACGTTGACCATATTGCAACCATTCGAAATGCAAGAGGCGAAACCCAGCCTGATCCTGTTACTGCTGCTTTGCTTGCTGAACAAGCAGGAGTAGATGGTATAGTTGTTCATCTTCGTGAAGACAGAAGACATATAAATGAAAGAGATGTAAGATTGCTTCGTGAACTTATAACAACCAAACTAAATCTTGAAATGGCAGCTACCGAAGAAATATTGAAAATTGCTTGCGATGTTGGTCCTGAACTTGTCACAATAGTTCCGGAAAAAAGACAAGAACTTACAACAGAAGGCGGACTTAATGTCATTGATAATGTTTCTTTAATAAGGGATACAATTTCTGAGTTACATAAATATGACATTGAAGTTTCCCTTTTTATCGAACCTGATATAAGGCAAATAGATGTTGCTGCAGAAATAGAAAGTGATTTTGTTGAAATACATACCGGAATTTTTGCAAATGCAATTTCTGAAGAAGAACAATTTGATGAACTGGACAGGATAAGAACTTCTGTTAAACATGCAAAAAAATTAGGCTTGGGTATTAATGCTGGTCATGGTTTGAATTATCAGAACATTAAAGTTTTCAGAGAAATACAGGATGTTGATGAAGTTAGTATTGGACATGCAATTATTGCAAGATCTGTTTTTGTTGGTATTAAACAGGCGGTAAAAGAAATGTATGATCTGATAAAATTTGGATAATTAATTCAATTTTATTTACAGGCTCTGCTATGAGCCTGTAAGAAGCTCATTTTGTTTTTAAGTATATAAACAATTTTTATTTACCAAAAATCTGTTTGAATAAATTTACCATCTCCTGCCAAGATTCTTTGTCAGCTTTTTCGTTATAAGCAACAGGCATATTAAATTTTTTTCCAACACTATCTGCGTCCGGATTTGTAAAAGTGTGTGTTGCTCCTTCATAATTGACAAAATTATAATGAACACCTGCACTATCCATTTCTGTTTTGAAATTTTGAATTTGTTCAGGAGTTACTGAGTTATCAGCTGCGCCGTTACAAACTAAAATAAATGCTTTTTCTTTTCCTTTTTCTGCTGATGTAATCGGCTGCAATCCGCCATGAAAACTAACAACTGCTTTAAGATCTATTCCAATCCGTGCCATCTGTAAAACTATACTGCCTCCAAAACAGTATCCAATTGCTGCAATTAAATCAGGATCGGTTGTTTCCTGATTTTTCAGAAAATTATATGCAGCTAAAAATCTGTCTTCACCTGCTTTTATATTTTGATATACTGATATTGCAAGTTTTTGTGCTTCTTCGGGATTGTCCGCAGTTTTTCCATCACCATACATATCTACAGCAAGTGCAGTATATCCAAGTTCGGCAAGCATTCGTGCTCTTCTTTTAGTATAATCATTCAGTCCCCACCATTCGTGCACGACCAATACGCCAGGTCTTTTTCCTTTTACATTATTATCATAAACCAAAAAACCTTTTAATTGAACTCCGTCTGCTGAATAATCAATACTTTTTTCTACGAGATTATTTTTTTCATTTTGTTTTTCAGTACAGGAAAATGATAACAAACCAATTATAATAATTAATACTAATCTATACATCATAATACATCCTTATTGGTTTTTAGATAGAATTTATTCTTTTCAATTTATATGCTAAGAAAAAACTGAATCAGTAACTGAAAAATAGTCTAAGCTGTGCGTTCAGTAATTATCTTTTAAACATTTCTGATGTTTTGTTATCCGGAATAGATAAACAGATTTTGTTTCTTTAATAAAATCCTTAACAACTATTTAGAAACAACAGTTTAATAAACTTATATATTTAAAACGGAAACCGCTCTATCAAAATCTTCTGGTCTTACAAAAATCAGATAACCAAACATTCCCTTACCATCTGTTACGCCGTTGGAAGCATAAACATTGATATTGCCGGTATAAAGCAGATGATGGATTTCCTTTAAAGCATTTAGCTCATCTCCCTGAACCAGAAATGCACGATGCGGTCCATCAAGTACTAAATTACTCTTTTTGGCTTCTGAAATTAATTTTTGTGAATTATCCGGGAAAAGCTGTAACTGTGTGCGGTTCGGACCTATGGGAATAGCAGTAAAAGCTAATAGATTTATTCCGCTTTTCTCAAGTTCGGATAGAAGTTTGTATGACTCACCGGGCTGATCAACAACTGAGCAATAGAAATAATCTATTTTATGAATTTTATAAGCCATAATTAACTCCAAATTTAAATTTATTTATTGTTCTATTTAATTATATAAAAATCTTTTTTGAATAATTCTGGATGTTCGCTAAGCAAACTAAGAATTTATATTTTGTTTTTCAAAATTAATAACTGAAACATTTCTTCATTTTTCAGGAATTAATTTATTCTCTTATTATCTGATTAGGAAACTATTAGTACCAAAAATAATAATTTATACTTATTCAAAACCCAAATAAGAACAACGACAGAGTTTTATTCAGAAATATAAAACAATTTCTTGGTTAATAGTCTGAATTAATTTTAATTTTGATGAGTATAAATGTTACGTCTCTTGTTTAATTTAAATCATTTTAATTTAACGGAGGATTATATGAAATCTCACTATGGTGTTCTTTCGTTTGTTCTTGTTTTCTTGTTTTTTTCCTTTTCAAATAGTTTAAGTCAGAATAAAAATTTTATAGGAACTAAGCTTATTAAAGAAAACGGAAAAGTGTCCTTCCAAACAATTCCTGCAGAAAATAAATCGGGAGTTCAAACAACTGAACAAGTTAAATCTTTACTCAATAATACAACAGGAAATAAATATGTTCTTGGTGGAAATGTATTATGGTCAACTCAGGATGGATCAGCAATAGCAAACAATGTGGCAATTAATAATGCCGGTAATTCTGCTCTGTGCGGCTGGGGATTAAATAATATGAGAGCCAGTCTTTATTCGGATGCAAACAGCGTTCCTGTTTGGGATTTTTCAACAAATCCGTTTGATCCGGTTGTTGATATATCGGGTGATGGATCGATAATGGCAGTAATTGCCGGAGATCATTTTTATATCCTTAATCCTTCAACAGGAAATGTAAATTATCAATTTGTATTACCAGATACTCTTAATGCTTCTGCTGTCAGTGTATCAAGAAACGGTGCAATGGCTGTATTTCTTTCAAATGCTTCCGGCAATTCAACTACCAGCAGAGTCTATGCTCTTGATCTAAGCGGCACTCCATCAATCAAATGGACTTTTGATGTTGATGTCAGCAAAATTGTTAATTGGACCGGAGTTAAATTTTCTGCTGATGGATCAACTGTGGCAATTACCGGGCGAAATCATTTATATATATTAAACAGTACAGATGGTTCGTTAATTTGGGATCATTTCGTTGATAATACAGAATCTGCCCCGGCAATTAGCGGTGATGGAAAAATTGTCTGCACTGCGGATAACAGCGGCTTTGTTCAAACCTGGCATTTTAATTCTGTAAGTAATGAATATGAATTGCTCTGGCAATATAGAGTTCCTCCCGGAACTTATACTAACTGGGCTTCATCGGTTGGTATTTCTGCCGATGGAAGAACAATTGCGGCAGGTTCTTTAATATTTGTTTCGGGTTCTTCTTTTGATGGTACGGTAATATGCTTTGATACTTATGGCGACGGAACACCAAAATGGATTCACAGCGGTATTGGAGATAATGTTGATGATATATCAGTATCTGATGATGGGAGAGTTGTTGCAGCAGTTTCCTGGGGTGATTATTATCAGACATCACGGCAAAGTTTAATTGTGTTTGATGTGGCAACAGGTCAACCGACTTTTGAAGTCAAATCTCCGGGCTCATTTTTTACAGTTGCTATGAATCCTTCTGGCAGCCGGGTTATTGCGGGCGGTAAGGCAGTTCACGCACGTGAATTAGGTAATGGCGGAAGACTATTCTTATGTGAGATTAATCTGGGCGGAGGGAATATTAGTGGTAACGTAAATTTGCTAAATTCATCAGATAACAGCGGAGTTCTTGTTAGTGCTGTTGGAACTACGCATTCAGCAATTACAGATGTAAACGGCGATTATGAAATTAAAAATATTCCTGCCGGAACATATACGATAACAGCCGGCAAACCGGGTTACAGTTTTGGAGATACTTCAAATGTTGAAGTTACTGAAGGCAATACTACTTTAGGCATTAACTTTTCTTTATCTCCATTTACAACACCCGCACCGGTGTTGACAGCATCCAATAATGAAATTGGACAAATAACTTTAAACTGGATTTTATCTCCTCAATTTTTAAATCCACAAAAGCAAAAAGAAATAGCTAAAGCAGTTGGCGATAGTTATTTCTCTGATGAAGCAATTGAAACCAAAGTGCTGATTAATAATAGTAAGATTATTTCTTCACCTGAAACAGAACATTTAATTTCTGAAAATTTAGCTTCAGACAGTGTTTTCGTTTATCGCAGTCAGGTTCAAGGCGGACCATATAATAGGATCGGAAGTGTTGATATCAGTCAGCTAAACTTTGTCGATACAGATGTTTTTCCATTAAGACACTACTATTATAAGGTAAATATTGTAACAGATGCTGGTCAAAGCGAATATTCTAATGAAGCTCTTGGACAGGTTAGTGATTCCATGTTTACATTTAATGTTGATGTTCCGCAGGCAAGTGTTCCCGTAATAGATGGAATACTTTCTGCCGGCGAATGGGATGACGCTTTCAAGATGGATATTTCAGATGTCTATGGCTATGGCGGAGGAGTTCCTGTTCCTCAGGGATCTGCATTTATGTATCTTAAATTTGATGACAACACCGATATGCTTTACATCGCTGGAGAAGATTTTCTGAATCCAACATTAGATGATAATGAAGGATTAGGTCTGTACTTTGATGATAATAATAATAATATTTTTGATGAAGATCCTCCTTTTTTGACTGAAGGAAATTTCTGGGCATATTGGCATCCGGCAGGAGCAGATTTAAGATTCAGAAAAATTGTTGGTGGTGCAGTTGGTCAGGTGATTACTTTATCTAATGCTCAGGTAAAATTCTCTGATGTCTCCGGTCATCTGCAATGTGAAGTAGCAATACCAATGGGATTTATGGAAGGATATCAGTTACAGGTTTTCGGACCGGATAAAATAGTCGGACTTGGAACATTTCTGATAGCAAGACAAGCAGGTTTACCTGTTTATCATGGATATTGGCCTCAAACAATGAACAGCCTTTTCAATCCGATATATTTTGGTGATGTTAAAATAAATGTTTCTCTTGTGGCACCGCCGCAGCCACCTACTGATATTCAGGTTACACGGCAGGGAGAAAATTTGTTGATAACATGGAATGATCCGACACTTGGTTTAAATAATGATCCGCTTCCGGTTCCTGCAAATATTAAATTATACAGAAATGGTAAATATATAACGACGTTTGCCTCAGGAGTTCAATCTCTAATTGATGATGATGTGGAATGCTTAGCCTGGTATGAATATCAGATGAAAGCTTATATTATTGTTGGCACAGATACATTAGAAGGACCAATGACTGCGCCAATCGGTAATTATGCCTGCGAAGAACCGCAGCTGAGTAAAATTACTTATGATGATGATAACTGGGATGCTTTTTATGTGGCGAGCTTTAGCTGGGAGAATAATAAATTTGCGGTACGATTTACACCTGAATCTTATCCGGTATTTGTTAGAAAGCTTGAAACAATTGTAAACAGCAATGATGGATTTAATTTTACGGTTCAACGTGATATAAACGGTGTACCGGGTGATACTTTAGCCGGTCCTTATTTTGTTTACGATACCAGTCCTGCACAGGTTGGAACTGTTATAAAAAATATTCCCGGTTTTGATCCGCCTGAAATTACACAAGGAGATTTTTGGATAGTAATTAATTGGTTAGAATCAAATCCCGGAACTCCGGGCATTGGTACGGATGCAACACCACCGATTGATAATAGAAGTCTGGCTTATCTATCAAGTACCGGCTGGCAGCCTATTCAGGGTTTTGATATAATGATAAGAGCTTATGTTACAGATAAAGCAGTAAGTGTTGATGAAAACCTTGGAAGCGGTATTCCATTAACTTTCGATCTGAAACAAAATTATCCTAATCCTTTCAATCCTTCTACTGTTATTGCTTATCAGGTGCCAAGTAATGAATTTGTTACGCTTGAAATTTATAATGCTCTTGGTCAGAAGGTCAGAACTCTTATTAATGAAATGAAAGAAGCAGGTGAATATCAGATTATGTGGAATGGAAAAAATGATGCAGGAGATGTGTTATCGAGTGGTGTATATTTGTACAGAATTACGGTTGGTAATAAAGTTAAAGTAATGAAGATGATGTTAATCAGATAAATGTTAAAAAAATAATTTATTTTGCAGAGGTTGTCTTAAAAGCTTTATTGTCATTTTAAGCAGAATCGAAGACTAATATTTCGTTAAGAAATATTCTTCGATTGAGTATATTGTAAACTGATCGGTTTATCATTGTGACAGTAAAATCATTTTTAAGGCAACCTCTTTTTATTGTTTAATTTAAAACTGAGTTATAATAATTCCGGAGAAAAAGTGTCCTACAAATTAATTCAAAAAACAGAGTTCGATAAAGTAAAATCATTCAACGGTGATTGGCAAACTAAAATGAAGCTGTTTGCCTATATGTGCCGTTATAACACTCTCGTTGCTGTTAAGAAAGCCGGTTCAGGTCATCTTGGCTCAAGTTTAAGTGCTATGGATATTACTACATATCTTTACCTGAATGAGATGAATGTATTTAATGTTGGTTTTGATTCACCAGATAGAGATATATACTTTTCATCCAAAGGTCACGATGTTCCCGGATTGTATTCTTTATTATATGCACTCGGAATTATTCCAGAAGAAAAATTATTAATGTTAAGAAGATTGCACGGACTCGATGGACATCCTGAAGTAAGACAGAAGGGAATCGAAGCAAGCACCGGATCGCTCGGTATGGGAATATCAAAAGCAAAAGGAATGGCTTGGGCAAAAAATTATAATAAAAATAAAGGTCACATTTATGTTTTAACCGGCGATGGCGAATTTCAGGAAGGACAGATTTGGGAATCACTTCAGACAACTGCTCATCAGAAAATAAATAATGTTACTGCAATTATGGATCACAATAAATATCAGACTGATATGCTTGTTGCTGATGTTAATAATATTGAAGATGTTGTTGAAAAAGTAAAAGCATTTGGCTGGTATGTTGTAAGAGTTGATGGACACGATTATAATATTTTAAAGCAAACATTTTCTGATTTGAAAAAAGTTACTAATAAACCAAAGATGATAATCGCTGATACGATAAAGGGAAGGGGAGTATCCTTTATGGAAAAACCGCTTACTGAAACTTTTCAGGGAAAAACACTTTATAAATGGCATTCCGGTGCACCTGATGATGAAAGTTATGAAAAAGCTTTAACTGAACTGACTGAAACAATTAATAAACTTTCCGATAAACTTGGAATAGGAAAAATTCAAATTCCTGAAAACAAAGCAGAAGGGAAATCAATAACCAAACTTGAAAAAGAATTTGTTACAGATGCTTATGGTGATGCCCTGGTTGAGATCGCAAAAACAAATAAGAAATTAGTTGTGCTTGATGGAGATCTTTCTGCTGATTGTAAATTAAGAAAATTTGAAAAAGCTTTTCCTGATAGGTTTATTGAAAACGGAATCGCTGAACAGGATATGGTTTCGATGGCTGGCGGATTAGCAAGAATGGGATTGATTCCTCTTGTAAATACTTTTGCAAGTTTTCTTGCTGCAAGAGCAAACGAGCAGATTTATAATAATGCAGGTGAACAGACGAAAATAATTTACACTTGTCATTTCTCAGGAATGATTCCTGCCGGTCCGGGAAAATCTCATCAAAGTGTTCGTGATATTTCTTTGTTCGGAGCGCTGCCTAATGTTACTATAATTCAGCCGTGTAATGCTGAAGAAACAAAATGGGCAACAGAGTATTGTGTTAATGAATCAAAAGAAAATTGCGTTTTAAGATTAGTAATCGGACCTTCGCCTGAAAAAATACAATTGCCAAAAGATTATAAATTTACAATTGGTGTCGGCGCTGAACTAACAGAAGGTAACGATGCAATTTTATTTAGTTACGGACCCGTGATGCTTCACGAAGCTTTAGTTGCTGCTGAGTATTTGAGAAAGATTGATTTTGGATTAAAGGTAATCAATATGCCGTGGTTAAATAAAATTGATAAAGATTGGCTGAAAGAAATCATTAAAGATCAAAAAAGAATTTTTGTTCTGGAAGATCATTCTGCTATTGCCGGATTAGCAGACAGATTGTTAAACGAATTAGTATCAATTGGTGTTATTCGCGATTTAGAATTTAATAATCTTGGATTAAGAGAATATCCTGAATGCGGAACTCCTTTGGAAGTTCTTGAATATCACAAGCTTGATGGAAAATCTCTTGCACAAAGAATTTCAGGAATTGCTGATATTGAATCATCGGATATAGCCAAACAAAAATATACTGAAGAAGCTCCGCAGTAAATTATTTTAATTGCTGTTCGTATATAAAAATTTTAGAATATTTTATTTTAACGTAGCTTTTTTAATAAATCGTGAATAATATCAATACACTAACTATTAAAACAGCTCACTCAAATTATGAATGTAAATTGCTAATCCTGTCATTTTTGTTTCATCAAGCTCATGCCCTACAAAATAGTTCGCATTATAATATCTGATATCAAGATGATCTCTGATAAAATCAGTGACAGAATTTTCAGTCCACATTGCAATTAGTTTCAACAAACCTTTTGCTTTTAATTCGAAACCATATGTTTTTCTTTCATCGAAACCCCAACCTGAAAAGTGACCAAAAGAATAAGAGAAAGTCTCAGCGAAATCGAGTTTCGTTCCAGCATGAGAGACCACATTATCACTGCCCTTAATCAGAATGACATTTTTCCAGAAGTCGAGATCATCCTCATATTTCCATTGACCCGATTGGCTAAATCCGCGGGATATTAAAATATCTTCAGCTACAACTGTGAATGATAAATTGAATGCATTAAATCTGAAATCATTTACCGCTAAATCAAATCCTGTTGAGATTCCATAACCAAGTCTTGCCATTCGCGGCAGCGGATCTGATTGAGGTATATTGCTATATTGAACAGAATCACCAATGTTTGATTTTGAATAACCCAAAGAAAAATCAAATCTTGGAAATGCAGTAATTTTTTCATTTATATCCACAAGCATTTGGTCATTGATTAATTTAAGAACGGGAATATTTAATAGAATTCCAAAATCATTTACTGTGTTTTTTGCTTTTATTTCTCCTGAATCCGGATGCGGTGAAAAGTCTCCCATAAATGAAGTTACATTTTTAATTGTATAACCAATACTTAATTGAGCTCCAAAATCAAAACATAAACCAAATGAGTAAGCATTGTAGTAATCTTCAGATTCGTAAGTTCTTAATGGTTCAGGACCATTTGGACCAATTATTGCAATCTCGCCGAAATCAAATTTAACTTTTGAGTAGCCAAAACCAAGACTTAGCGGAACACCGACTAAATCTTTGAAATTATAACCGGCATTGAATGCTAAGCTATTTAATTCTATTAGATCAAGACCTAACCAATCAATTTTTGAGGGGTAAAAAATAAATGAAAGATTATTCGTTTGACTTGTATGACCAAGTTGAGCAGGATTCCAGAGAAATCCGAACGGATCATCAGTTGGTAATGCAGTTCCTGTAGAACCCATTGCACTTAAAGATGGAGATGGGTTAATTAATAAAAACGGGACTGCTGCTTCTCCCTGAGGAAAAATTGTTATGTTAA
>JAKIZM010000054.1 GCA_022708025.1 Bacteroidota bacterium
AATAAAGACAGTCATAAGGAAGAATTTTTAAGAAATAATTATTTGTCCGTTAAATTATCTTTGTTTTTATGTCCTATATCGGATTTGAGATTCAGAGCGAACCGAATAAAGGCACCACAATATTGATTAAATTATTAAAGAATTATAAAGATTAGAAACTTAAGGAAGATTAAATTGGAAAAATTGATCTTTATTGTAGATGATGAACAAGCCATTTCAAAATTGCTCAGTTATTGGGCAAAAGATAAATGGAAATATCAGGTTGAAACTTTTGCAAATGCTGAAGATGCACTGAAAAACTTATCTAAAAAACCGGATGCAGTTCTTTTGGATATTATGCTTCCAGGGATGGATGGGATTGAAACCCTTAAACGCATTAAACAATTCGATGAAAATATGCCAGTGATAATGCTATCTGCTCAGGGAAGTATTGAAGTAGCTGTTGAATCGCTCAGGTTTGGTGCATTTGATTATTTCACAAAACCAATTGATCAGCAAAAGCTGGAACTTGCAATTAAAAATGCCGTAAGAAATTATGATCTTACTCGTGAATTGCAGAGTCTTAAAGAAAATGTAAAGAAAGAGTACAGTTTTGATAATATCATTTCTTCAGATGGTAAGATGCAGGATGTATTCAAATTAGTTACAAAGGTTTTACATAATGATATTACTGTATTGATATACGGTGAAAGCGGAACAGGCAAAGAGCTGATTGCAAGAGCTATTCATTATAACGGAGAAAGAAAAGATAAGCCATTTATCGTGGTTAATTGTGCTTCAATTCCAAGAGAACTTTTGGAAAGTGAATTATTCGGACATGAAAAAGGTTCTTTTACCGGAGCTCATCAGAGAAAACTTGGTAAGTTTGAACTTGCAAAAGGCGGAACAATCTTTCTTGATGAAGTTGGTGAACTTGAAATGCTTTTACAGGCTAAGCTGTTAAGAGTGATTCAGCAAAAAGAATTTGAAAGAGTAGGCGGAACAGAATTAATTAAAACTGATGTCAGAATTATTTCTGCTACAAACCGTGATCTTAAAAAAGCAGTCGAAAATAAAGAGTTCAGAGAAGATCTTTATTATCGTTTAAATTCTTTTCCGATTTCAATTCCACCTTTAAGATTCAGAAAGTCGGATATTCTTATACTGGCAGAACATTTTATACAAAAGTTCAGTCTCAAACTGCAAAAGAATGTAAAAGGATTTTCAAAACGTGCATTAAAACTTATTTATGAATACAATTGGCCCGGAAATGTAAGAGAAATGGAGAATACTATTGAACGATGTATGATCATTACAGACAGGGATATGATTGATGTTGAAGATCTCCCCTCACATTTAAGATCCGGTGAAAGCTCAGGAAGTGTTGAATACACCGGTCCGCTTTTTAGTGATGAAACAGTTATACCTTTTGAAAAACTTAAAGAAGAAGCAATAAGACATGCTTTAAGCATAACAAATGGAAATATAGTTGAAGCTGCTAAGAGATTACAATTAGGCAGAGCCACAATCTATAGATTGATGGATAAATATAAAATAGAAAATAGACCAACAGAGTAGAGGGTAAAAATGGAATTTTTCAGGGAAGAAAAAGATAATGTTGTTGTAATTTCTGTAAACCTAAAGAGAGCAACACTTGTTGAAGCCGAGGAGTTTAAACAAGTGCTTGTTAATGATATACAAAAAGGCTTTAAACAGATTGTTGTTGATTTATCAAATTGTGAGTTTATTGACTCAACTTTTTTGGGAAGCCTGGTTGTTTCATTAAAAAAGCTTACCGGATTAGGAGGAGATTTAAGACTGGTAGGATTTCAGCCTGCTGTTCATTCAATGTTTGAGTTAACAAGAATGTACAGAGTATTTGAGTCTTTTAAATCTGTTGATGAGGCTGTACAAAGTTTTAAATAATAAACTAACAATTATGATTTTTTATCATCATTATAGTAAACTATGGCTGTATCAGAAAAACGTTCTATTTTAATTATTGATGATGATAAAACAATCAGAAAACTTATTACTCATCATCTTAAGCTTAACAATTTTATACCTTTTGAAGCCGAAAATTCTTATCAGGCATTTGAAATATTAAACAAGGAAAAAATTGATCTTGTGCTTTCTGATGTAACTATGGAAGGAATGGATGGATTTGAATTTTGTCAGAAAGTTAGAGAGAATGAAAACCACAGATTTCTTCCGTTTATTTTTGTTACTGCCAAAAGCACTTTAGAAGATAAATCAAAAGCTGTTGAAGCCGGTGGTGATGACATCATTACAAAACCATTTGATGTAAAAGAACTTATACTTAAAACTCAGGCTTTAATCCGGCGATCCGATATTTACAGAACGTATGGAATCAGACAGAGCCTGAAAGAATCATTCGATAAGACTATTCCGAAAGTTTTGTTTGTTGATGACGATCCATCAATGGCAAAATTATTTAAATATAATCTTGAAAAAGCAGGATATGAATGTACAATTGCTGACAGCGTTGATGATGCAATGAATTCAATAAAAAAACAAGTTCCGGATGTTATTGTTTCTGATATTATGATGCCCAAAACCGATGGTTTTCAATTCCGCAGAATGATTCTTAATGATCCTTTTCTTAAAGATATTCCGTTTATATTTCTAACTGCTAAAGGTACAGAAGAAGATATACTGGACGGTTATGATTTGGGAATTACAGATTATGTAGTAAAAACTGCCGGACCAAAGGTTGTTGTAGCAAAAGTATCGGCTATAATTAAAAGTCTCAGTAATGAAAGAAGAAAAGTAATTTCAGAACTTCAGGAAGCAACAAGTTCACTCAGAACTAAAGTGGTGCCTGATTCATTTCCGGAATTTCCGGGTTTTTCAATTTCTCATTTTCATATTCCATTTAAAGGAATTCCCGGTGGTGATTTTCTTGATTACTATCAGTTGGATGAAAACAATCTTGTTGTAATCCTTGGTGATGTAATGGGAAAGAAATGGGGAGCCTGGTATTTTGCTTATGCTTATGCAGGATATATACGAAGTGCTTTAAGAGGAGTATTACAAAATACCAAAGGTTACTCACCAAGTGAGATTTTACAGCAGGTTAATTCTACGGTTCATAATGATTCCAAGATTTCTGAAGTATTTGCAACTCTCTCAATTCTTATTATAAATAGGGAAAATTATCAACTCAAATATTCAGGTGCTGGTGATATTCCGTTGATATATAAAAAAGCTGATGGTGAAATTCAGAGAATTGTATCGAATGGATTGCTGTTAGGCTTTGCTAAAAACGGAGAATACGAAGATAAAATAATCAACCTGAAACCGGGTGAAAAAGTTTTTCTTACTACAGACGGATTGATAGATTCCAGAGCCAGAACTTCGGAAAGTTTCGGAGAACACCGACTGTATGAGATTATAAAAAATTTAACCGATGAAAAAGATCCGTTGAAAATTATTCACAAAAAGTTCGATGAGTTTACTCAGGGTGAATATGACGACGATATCAGCATTATCTTAATCCAGATAAAAAACTAATTATTTTCAGCTGACTGAAGCTTTTCTGTTTTATCTGCTATCTTCAACTGTTCGATCAAGTCTCCGATATGTCCCTCAATGACTGTTGATAAGTTATAAAGTGTTAATCCAATACGATGATCCGTAATTCTGTTTTGCGGAAAATTGTAGGTTCGTATCTTATCGCTGCGGTCACCGTTTCTGACCATAGATTTTCTTTGAGCTGATATTTCTGCATTCTTTTTGCTCAGTTCAAGATCATATAATCTTGCTTTTAAAACCTTTAATGCTTTTTGCCTGTTTTTTAATTGTGATCTTTCATCCTGACACTGAACAACAATTCCAGTTGGCAAGTGAGTCATTCTGACGGCAGTTTCAACTTTATTTACATTTTGTCCGCCTGCTCCGCCAGATCTGAAAATATCAATCTTAACATCATTCATATTCAGATCAATCTCAACATCTTCAACTTCCGGCAAAACAGCAACAGATGCTGCTGAAGTGTGAACTCTTCCGCTTGCTTCTGTTTCAGGCACTCTTTGTACACGATGTACACCTGATTCAAACTTTAAATTACCGTAAACATTCTGTCCGCTTATAGAAAACACAACTTCTTTAATTCCGCCCAAACCGGTTTCTGTTAAGTCAATCAGTTCATACTTCCATCCGCAAATTTCTGCATAGCGTGTGTACATCCTGAAAAGATCATTTGCAAAAAGTGCAGCTTCTTCGCCGCCGGTTCCCGCTCTGATTTCCATAATAACATCTTTATCATCGTTAGGATCTTTAGGCAGCAAAAGAGTTTTTATTTCCTCTTCCATTTTGTCTTTTTCGGATTTTAATTCATCCATTTCTATCTCTGCTAATTCCACAAGTTCTGATTCTTTCGATGAATTAATTATATCCTGATTACCCTGAATATTTTTAATTATTGAAGAATATTTTTCATAAGCAGCTATAATATCCTCAAGATTGAGCCTTTCTTTATTCAGAGTTTTTATTTTCTCAAAATCATTTGCATTTGCTGCTTCAGAAAGCTGCGTGTTAATTTGATCAAACCTGACTTTAATTTTTTCTAACTTCTCTAATAAATTCATTTTTATTCTCTAAATTTGGAATGCAAATATACGAAAGCGAAAATTTATTTTACTTTTAATATTAATCCGATTTACAATAATTGTAAATGTGCAAAATCAAATACTTGTATTTTAATGATAGTTTAGAATCCTGATTGTATGAAAAATTTTAATATTCCCGGTGTTTACAGAAGTTCTTTTATTACAAGAATTAAAAACTCACGTAAAGATTCTGATCCAAGAAAAAAAGATTTTACCCCTACTCTTTTAGATTTTGGTGCTGTAAGATTTTATTTGGCAAGACATTTTGGATTTTGCTATGGTGTTGAAAATGCGATTGAGATTGCGTATAAAACAATTGAAGAGAATCCTGATAAAAGAATCTTTCTTTTAAGTGAGATGATTCATAATCCGGGAGTTAATCAGGACCTAAAAAATCTGGGTGTAAAGTTTATAATGGATACATCCGGACAGCAACTGATTGATTGGGAAGAATTAACAAATGAAGATATAGTTATTATACCTGCATTCGGAACAACTTTAGAGATTGAAGAAAAACTGAATGAACTTGGAATTGATCCTTATCAATACAACACAACCTGTCCTTTTGTTCAAAGAGTATGGACCAGAAGTGTACAGCTTGGAAAAGAAGATTTTACAGTGATCATTCATGGCAAATCTTATCATGAAGAAACGCGTGCTACATTTTCACACAGTAACACTAATGCAAAGTCACTTATCATAAGAGATCTGAATGAAGCGAAGCAATTAGCTTCTTTTATTTTAGGAGAGATAAGTGAACGCGAATTTTATGAAATCTTCAAAGAAAAATATTCTCAGGGCTTTGACGCAAAGAAGGATTTGGAGAAAGTCGGAGTTGTTAATCAAACAACAATGCTGGCAACCGAAACACAGGCAATATCTGATCTGTTAAAAGAAACGATGATAAAAAAATACGGATTGAATGAAATTAAAAATCATTATGCTGATACTCGTGATACTCTTTGTTATGCAACAAACGATAATCAGGATGCAACTTATGGATTATTGGGAGTTGATGCTGATTTTGCAATTGTAGTCGGCGGGTATAATTCATCCAACACATCTCATATCGTTGAAATATGTGAAGAGAAACTGACAACGTATTTTATTTCGTCTGAAAGAAAAATTATTTCGGATAAAATAATATCTCACTTCGATCTTAAAAAGCGCAAAGAGTTTCAAACGGAAAATTACATCCCGCAAAAAGATGTAGTAACAGTATTGTTAACAAGCGGTGCAAGCTGTCCTGATGCGGTCGTTGAAAGCGTCTTAAGAAAAATTCACTCGTTTTTCAAAGAAGCAAAAGACGTTGATGAAATAATAGAATCGCTGTTATTAAAAATTGAATAAAGGAAGTATTGACAAAAAATATTTTCATCCGGGTTTAATTGTCTCTAATCTTTCCTTTGCAATTTTTAATTCATTTAATAATCTGTCGAGCAGTTCATTTACAGTTGGAATATCGTTTATAAGTCCAACGCCTTGTCCGGCTTCAAGTTCGCCTTCAATCAAATCGCCTTCAAAAATTCCGATTCTTTCACGTTTAGTTGCAAGTAATTCTCTTAATTGTGTTTCATTCCAGCCTTCGCTTTCAGCTTTCATTGCACGGAAAGCAAAGTCATTTTTGATCATCCTGACCAACCCGATTTTTCTGAAAGCCAAGACTGTATCCTGATCACCGGATTTAACAATTTCATCTTTAAAATTTTGATGGCAGGAAGATTCAACAGTTGCAGCAAAACGTGTCCCGATTTGTACCCCCTCAGCTCCAAGAGAAAGAGCCGCTAAAATTCCTCTGCCATCCACAATACCGCCGGCAGCAATTACTGGAATATTTAATTTATCTACAAGTTGCGGTATCAAACATAAGGTAGTAATCTGATCTGCACCATTATGTCCGCCTGCTTCAACACCTTCGCCAACAACAGCATCGCAACCGGCTTCTTGTGCTTTCATTCCGTACTTCAGATTTGCAACAACGTGAACGACAATACAGCCATTCTCTTTTAGAAGTGATGAAAATGTTTTTGGATTTCCGGCGGAAGTAAAGAAGATTTTTATTCCCATTTCAAGCGATGCTTTTACTAAGTCTTCTGCATCTTTTCTCAGCAAGGGGATATTAACACCAAATGGTTTATCAGTAGCGGCTTTGCATTTTTGAATATGTTCTTTAAGCAAATCAGGTTTCATAGAACCGGCTCCAATTAAGCCTAAGCCTCCGCAATTAGATACTGCAGAAGCCAGTTTCCAGCCTGATGTCCATACCATTCCAGCCTGAATAATCGGATATTGTATATTTAATAAATCTGTAACTCTTGTTTTCATTCTATCTCATAAAATTGATTATCTATAACGGAAAAGTAAGTAAAATTTGATTAAGTTATTTTGTATATCATGAAGGGATTAACTAAATTTGAAAGTTAAATTATAACAATGAGATTTATAAAACAGTTAGAGGAATATTAGTTTATGTCATTTTTCTTCACATCAGAATCTGTTTCTGAAGGTCATCCGGATAAAGTTTGTGATGCGATATCCGATGGAATATTGGATGCAATTTATGCTAAAGATATAAATGCAAGAGTAGCTTGTGAAACTTTTGTTACAACCGGATTAGTATTAGTCGGTGGCGAAGTAACTACCAAAGCTTATGTTGAAGTTCAGGATATTGTAAGAGCTACCGTAAAAAGAATTGGTTATACAAGCGCTGATTATAAATTTGATGCTGAATCTTGTTCGGTATTAAATGCAATTCATTCACAGTCACCCGATATTGCAATGGGTGTTGATACTGGCGGTGCAGGAGATCAGGGAATTATGTTCGGATATGCTTGTGATCAAACACCTGAACTGATGCCGATGCCTATTATGTTTGCACATAAGCTTGTTAAAAAGCTTGCTGATATAAGAAAAGGAGAGAATGGATTTATGCCATATCTCAGACCGGATTCAAAATCACAGGTAACAATTGAGTATGATGATAATAAAAAACCATTAAGAGTTGATGCTGTTGTGGTTTCAACTCAGCATGATGCAGATGTGACTCAGCAAAAAATTAAAGACGATGTAATAGAAAATGTTGTTAAGAAAGTTATTCCGGCTGAGATGCTTGATGCAAAAACAAAATACTTTGTAAATCCAACCGGAAGATTTGAAATAGGCGGACCACATGGAGATAGTGGATTAACAGGCAGAAAAATAATTGTTGATACTTATGGCGGATGGGCTCCACACGGCGGCGGTGCTTTTTCCGGAAAAGATCCAAGCAAAGTTGATAGAAGCGCAACCTATGCTGCAAGACATATTGCCAAAAATGTTGTTGCCGCAAAATTAGCTAAAGAATGTTTAGTTCAGCTTTCTTATGCAATCGGAGTTAAAGAACCGATTTCAGTTTATGTTGATACAAAAGGAACAGGAGTAATTCCTGATTCTGAAATATCAAAAATGATTCAGAAGGAAGTTGATCTTACACCTAACGGAATAATAAAAAGACTACAATTAAGAAGACCAATTTATCAGAAAACTTCTGTGTATGGTCATTTTGGTAGAACTGAACCAGAGTTTACCTGGGAAGTCTTAGATCTTGTTCCGTTGTTTAGTAAATATGTTTAAATAAATACACTGCATTTGAATTTTATAATGAATAAATTTCATATTGTAAACGGTGATAAAACAAAGAAAATTATTAACAATCAAAGGAAAATATAATGAGTGTAGCGCTCGATAAAAAAATTGATCTCACACTTCCGTACAAAGTAAAAGATATCTCTTTAGCAGAGTGGGGAAGAAAAGAAATTGAATTAGCAGAAGTTGAAATGCCTGGCTTGATGTCTTTGCGAGAGGAATATCGTGGTAAAAAACCTCTCAAAGGTGCAAGGATTGCCGGCTGTCTTCATATGACAATACAAACCGCTGTTTTAATTGAAACATTAATTGAGCTTGGTGCAGAAGTAAGATGGTCTTCCTGCAACATCTTTTCAACTCAGGATCACGCTGCTGCTGCTATTGCAAAAGCCGGTGTTCCTGTTTTTGCCTGGAAAGGTATGAACGAAGAAGAATTCAACTGGTGCATTGAGCAAACATTGTTTTTTGGTGATGAATCAAGACCATTAAATATGATTCTTGATGACGGCGGTGATTTAACCAATATGGTTTTTGATAACTATCCTGAATTGGCAGCAGGCATTAAAGGTGTATCTGAAGAAACCACAACCGGTGTTCATCGTTTGTATGAAAGAATGGAAAAGGGCACTCTTCCGATTCCCGCAATTAATGTTAACGATTCAGTAACTAAATCTAAATTTGATAATAAATATGGCTGCCGGGAATCTCTAGTAGATGCAATCCGCAGAGCGACTGATTTAATGCTGGCAGGGAAAGTTGCTGTTGTAGCAGGCTTTGGTGATGTTGGTAAAGGTTCAGCCGAATCGTTAAAGAACGCACACGTAAGAGTTATTGTTACTGAAATAGATCCGATTTGTGCACTGCAGGCAGCAATGGAAGGTTATGAAGTTAAAAAGATGGATGATGCAGTTAAGGAAGCAGATATTGTTGTAACGGCAACCGGTAATACAAATGTTGTAGATGGGAGACACTTTCAGATGATGAAAGATAAGACAGTTGTTTGCAACATCGGACATTTCGATACAGAAATAAATATGGCCTGGCTTAATAAAAACTACGGCAATACAAAAGTCAATATCAAACCACAGGTTGATAAATATACACTTGATGGCAAAGATATTATAGTCCTTGCTGAAGGAAGATTGGTTAATCTTGGCTGTGCAACAGGTCATCCTTCATTTGTTATGTCTAATTCATTTACAAATCAGACACTTGCACAATTAGAACTATGGAATCATCCTGAGAGATATGAAAATAAAGTTTATACTTTACCAAAACATCTGGATGAAAGAGTTGCAAGACTGCATCTGAAGAAAATCGGAGTCGAGATAGATTCATTAACTCCTGAACAAGCTAAATATATTGGCGTTTCAGTTGAAGGTCCGTTCAAACCTGATTATTACAGATACTAATAAATATCAAAAGAAAAGGACTTGTTTAACGAGTCCTTTTTTATTTTAAAAGATCTTTTAACGCTTTCTCAAGTTTTTCAAATTTAAACTTATAGCCGATATTTAATATTTTTTCAACTGAAACTCTTTGACTCATTACTGCGTATTCACCAAACTCTCCGGCAACAATTTTCACCGCAAATTTAGGAATAGAGAAAAAAGATGGTCGTTTTAAAATGCTACCAAAAGTATTTGCAAATTCTTTCATTCTGACAATACCCGGAGAAGCTGCATTTATAGCACCACTTAAATTTTCATTTTCTATTGATTGCATGTAAATACCAACAATATCATCAATATGAATCCAGGGGAACCACTGTTTTCCATTTCCGAGTGAGCCGCCGAGAAAAAATTTGAAAGGCAGAAGTAATTGTTTGATTACGCCTTCATCTTTCATCAACACTAAACCGTTTCGTACAGATACTTGTCTGACTCCAAGCTGCTCAACTTGTTTAGCTTCAATTTCCCAATCACAGCACAGTTTTGCAAGAAAGTCATTTCCCTTAGTTGAGTCTTCTTTTAAAATTTCATCGGCGCGATCTCCATAATAACCAACCGCACTTGCACAAATAAATGCTTTCGGTTTTTGTTCTAAGGACTTTATTGCTTCAACTAAGTTTCTTGTGCTGATAATTCTGCTATCATAGAGTTGCTTTTTATATTCCGAGTTCCATCTCTTTGCTCCAAGATTTGCACCTGCCAGATGAATGACAGCAGCAGCATTATCCAACTCATTTACCCATTCTTGTAAATGATTATAATCCCATTGAACAACCTTATAAACATTAGATAACTTTTTTTGCGCATTATCGCTGTTTCTGGTAAATACAACAATATTATATCCTCTTTCAGTCAGCTTCTTTGTAAGTTTCTGACCAATAGAACCTGTTGCACCTGTTATTATTATTTTTTTCATAGCATGATATTAAATAAGATAATTAAACATTGTTGAGAAAATATTGTTTTCTTACAAGACTAATGTATCTGACATTCTATTTTTTATAATTCTCTTTTTTTAATTAAAGAAAAAGTAATAAAAAGTAAAATAATTCTTTTCACTGTCTATTTAATGTTGCAAATAAAAATAATTGTTCAAAAAATCAGATTTATAGAAACCTGTCAGTTTTTACATCGCACGATAACTGTAGAAGATATTAAACAAGTAAAAATTTTACAGCAATTTAAATCAAATAGTTGTAGTTCTTATCTAACCCCGAATAAAATATATTCCTTTTATGAAATGATTTATAAATACATAAATTGTTTTTTGTGTATTATTCGGTTAATTTTGAAGTGAAATTAACAAAGGTAAATGTGGCAGAAAACGATCAAAATAAGCCGGTTCAGAGTGAAAAAAGCAGCACCGGGCAAACTCCGAATAAATACCGCAAAGGCGGTAGAAGATATTATCCTAAAAAAAGATATTATAAACCTCAGACTTCATCCGGCGATCAATCAACTCAGCCAATAAAAGTTAGTTTCCAGAAAATATCTATTGTTGTACCGCTTTTTAATGAAGAAGAATCAATCCTTCCCCTTATTAATGAAATAAGAAAAGCTATCAAACCATTGAATAAACCTTACGAAGTGATTTTTGTAGATGATGGAAGTATAGATAAATCTTTACAGATTATTAAAGATGCTGCAAAAGGCGATAACAGGTTAAAATATATTAGTTTCAGAAAAAATTATGGTAAATCTGCTGCTTTGCAGGTTGGATTTAAAGCTGCAACTGGTGATGCTATTATTACAATGGATGCTGACTTGCAGGATGATCCTCACGAAGTACCGAGCCTTTTAAAAAAACTTGATGAAGGTTATGATCTTTGTTCAGGTTGGAAGAAAGAAAGATTTGATCCGTTTATAAAAAAATATTCTTCGCGCTTTTTTAATTTTGTTACAAGATTATTTAGTGGAATTAAAATACATGATTTTAACTGCGGATTAAAAGCTTATCGCAGAGAAGTTGTTCAAAACTTAAATGTATATGGTGAGCTTCACCGCTATGTACCGGTGCTTGCGAAGTGGCAGGGATTTACAATAACAGAAATTCCGGTTAAGCATCATAAGAGAAGATATGGAAAAACAAAATTCGGCATATCGAGATTTTTCAAAGGATTTATTGACTTAATTACAGTTACGTTCGTAAGCAGATATATAAAACGCCCGATGCACTTTTTTGGATTTTTCGGAGCGCTGTCTTTCTTTATCGGTTTGATAGTTAATGGTTATTTAACAATTGAATGGATATCAGGAAGACCATTAAGCAACAGACCAATGCTGTTTTTGGGTATGTTATTGATTATAGTTGGTGTGCAGTTTTTCTCTGTCGGATTACTTGGTGAAATGATGGTTCATCAAAATCAGAGTGAAAGAGAATATGTTATTAAAGATAGAAACTAGTAATCATTCCGAAAATTATCTTTCCGTTAAATCAAAAAAATGAAAATAGTAATTGTCTCTCCGGCATATCCATTACGAGGCGGTATTGCAAATTTTACTGCCCAGCTTTATAAAGAACTGATAGATAATAATGGAGTGAATGTTTTTACCTTTAAAAGACAGTATCCTGAACTTTTATTTCCCGGAAAAACACAATTAGAAAACGGCGAAAACGTTGATAAAATTCCTGCTGAGATAATTATTGATTCAATTAATCCGATATCCTGGAAAAACACTGCAAAAAAAATCATCAGGCTTAATCCGGAGTTAATAATCTTTGCATATTGGCTTCCGTTTTTTGCTCCTTGTTACAGTTCGATTGCAAAAAGAATAAAGAAAGAAACGAAAGCAAAATTACTTGCAATATGTCACAATGTTATTCCGCATGAAAAAAGACCTGGTGATAAACTATTAACAAAATCTTTTTTAACTAAGATGGATTATTTTATCGTTCTTTCCAGTGATGTTAAAAAAGATCTGGAGATTTTTGTTAAACAGCCTAAATACAAGGTTCTTCCGCATCCTGTTTATTCCAGATTTGGTGAACGTGTTAATAAAGAAGAAGCGTTAAGAAAACTTAAACTTACTGAGGCAAGATATATTTTGTTTTTTGGTTTCATTCGGGATTATAAAGGTCTGGATGTTCTGATTGAAGCATTAGCATTGATTAAAGATAAAAATAATATTAAGCTGATTATTGCCGGTGAGTTTTATGATGAAGAAAAGAAATACACTGACTTAATTAAAAAGCTTAAATTAGAAAATAACATAATTGTATTTTCTGACTTTATTCCTGCTGATGAAGTTAAATATTATTTTTCTGCTGCCGATGCAGTTGTTCTTCCATACAAAAGTGCAACACAAAGTGGAATAGTGCAGATTGCAGTTAATTTTAGAAAACCAGTCATTGCAACAGATGTTGGTGGTTTATCAGAGGTAATAAAGAATAATGAAATAGGTTATATTGTTGAAACAGGAAATCCAAAACAATTAGCGGATGCAATAAACAAGTTCTACGATGATAATAAAGAAAGTGAATTCTCAAATAATATTTCAAAGATTGCTGAACAGTATTCCTGGAAAAATTTTGTAAATGGGATTTTTGATTTGATTAATTCATAATTATTTAATTTTTACTACTTATACTGAATTATAAAAATGAAATATGATCCGGTAAAAAATATCTTTGCTAATACAATAAAGAAATTTCCTTTTCTTAGAGTAACTTTCTACAAGATACTTGATTTAATGTTTCTTCGCTCTTGGTATGTTAGAAGGGAATTGAAGAAACTCCGAAAGAAATTTGGGAACAAGAAAATCAATATCTATGATGCTGGCTCGGGCTATGGGCAGTATTCTTATTTTATGTCTCAAAAAATGCAGCCGTGCGAAATATATTCTGTTGACGTAAAAGAAGATTGGATAAATGATTGTAAAGATTTTTTTAAAATCAAGAAAATTGAAAATGTAACATTTGGGATAGAAGATCTCACAACTATAAATCACAGAGATAGATTTGATCTGATATTATGTGTTGATGTTATGGAACATATTGAAGACGATAGAAAAGTATTTGAAAACTTTTATGGAGCGCTTAAAAAGGGCGGATACTTGATAATCAATACTCCATCAGTTTATGGCGGCAGTGATGTTCACGATGAAGAGGAAGAAAGTTTTATCGGCGAACATGCACGAGTTGGCTATTCAGTTGAGGACCTTGAAAATAAACTGCATCCTTTTGGTTTTCAAACTTTTCAGACAAGATTTACCTATGGATTTTGGGGAGATAAAGCTTGGAGACTCGGAATTAAATATCCTATACTAATGGTAAATCTTTCAAAATTATTTTTAATTATTCTACCATTATATTACTTGTTAACATTCCCGTTTACTTTTATTCTGATGTGGATTGATTATCATTCAAATAATAAAATCGGATCGGGAATTAATTTTATTGCAAAAAAATAGTTTATTAAATATCTCAAACGGAGATTGAATGGCAAAGGCAAAAAAAATCGTAAAGACTAAAAAAGAAAATCAGGAAACTTTTTTTAATAGTTTTTCAATTGATAAAATTATTCCGGTTAAGTTTCAAACATTAGCTTTCTTATTGGTAATACTTATAGTGTTTTTAATTTTTTATGCACCGCTTTACTTTAGCGGAAAGACCTTTCAATCCGGCGATATATTAACTAGTCTGAGTGTGGTTCCTTATATTGAAAATCATCAGGGCGGCTACACTCTCTGGAATCCAAATATTTTTTGTGGAATGCCGGCTTATGCAATGGCTACAGGATATAAGTGGTTTAATTTAATTTATGTAGTTGTGAATTCTGCCAGGAATGTTTTTAGTGCGCCTTTCGCAGTGGACTATGCGAAATGGACATTCTATCTTTTAGCACTCGCTTACACAATGTATTTCTTTATGTTAAACAGAACTAAGAATCGTTTGGTAAGTCTTTTAACGGGATTATCTGCTTCATTTAGTACCGGAATTGTTGTGTTCTTGTTTATCGGACACGTTACCAAACTTACTGCAATATTTGTTTTTCCTGTTATTCTTTTGGTTCTGTTAAATTTTCAGCAAAAAATAAAATTCTTAGATGTAATGATCCTGATGTTCTTTATGCCTGTTATGTATTTGGGTTGGCACGTTCAAATAATTTTCTACATCTTTTTTGCAGTTCTTATCTACTTTATTTATTTCTTTATCAGGGCTTTAAAATCAAAAGATAATTATCTTATTAAACAACTGGTTAAATCTGCTGCAATATTTTTATTGGCAGTAGTTGTTGGACTTGGAATTCAATCTGATAATTTAACACAGATTTTTGAGTACACACCTTATTCAACTCGCGGCACCGAAAGTATTATTGATAAACAAACAGGAAATAAAGCCAAAACAGAGACCGGCTTTTATGAGTATGCAACAAACTGGTCGTTCTCTCCCGGCGAAATGTTGACCTGGATTGTTCCTTCATATTATGGATTTGGTAAAACAGTATATAACGGACCGCTTTCGCAAAATCGTGATGTTGAGGTTAATACTTATTTTGGTCAAATGCCTTTTGTTGATGTTGCACAATATATGGGAGTTATAGTTTTCTTCCTTGCAATATTTTCTATGATTGTTAATTGGAAGGACCCTTTTGTAAGATATCTGACTATTTTAGTTATCATTGCAACTTTAATTTCCTTTGGAAGCACTTTCCCGATAGCTTATGATTTGATGTTCCATTACTTTCCATTCTTCGATAAGTTCAGAGTGCCATCAATGATTTTGATATTGGTTCAAATCAGTTTTCCAATTCTAGCCGGACTTGGAATTGTTAAGGTGATAGAACTAAAAAATCAGAGTGATAAAAAATATGTTAATATTATCAGAAATACTTTTTATTTATTTGCAGGAATATTTGTCTTAACACTCCTTCTTTCCTCGCCGATTAAAAGCTGGTTTATCGGTCATATAAATGCTGCTGGAGAAAAAGGAGCAAGACTCCAACAAATACACGATTTTATGGCTGATATGTTCCTGGGAGATTTAAGATTAGTATTTTTCTTTTCAGCCGCTGCATTTGGTTTAATCTACGCTTATTTAAAATCAGCTTTAAGTAAGGATCTGATGATTGTAATTATTATTGTCTTAAGTCTGATAGATATAATAAGAATTGATAACCGCGGCGAAACATATACCGAAGCACAGGATCAAAAGGAATTATTTAATAAGCCTGCTTATATCTCTGCAATTGAATCGTTAAACGATAAATCAGTATTCAGAATTATAAATCTTAAACAAGATGGCTCACTTGGATCAGTTCAGCAAAACTCAAACTATAATGCTTATTTCTTAACACAGGATTTGTATGGTTATTCTGGTATAAAACCAAGAGCGTATCAGGATTATATGGATGTGCTTAATAGTCCTGCCAATCAGACATTATGGAGAATGACAAACACAAAATATGTAGTATTTGATAAACCATATGAATATCCCGGACTTACCCAAATTTATTCGGGTGAAAAGGATTTTGTTTATTTAAATCAGCTTGCTTTACCGCGAGCATATTTTGTAAACACTATTGAGAAGGCTAATCCGATTGAAATACTTAATAAAGTAAAAAACGATCTGTTTGATCCACAAGAAATTGCTTATGTAGAAGATTCAGATTTGAAAGTTGATAAACCGGACAGCACTACTTACGTAGAGATTGAAAAATATGGTGATGAAAATATTTATCTGAATGTTAAAGCAAGCGGAAATAACTTTTTGTTTTTAGGTGATACTTTTATATCAGGAGAGGCGGACTATAAATTATTCAAAATTCCAACCGGTTGGAAAGCGTATATCGATGGTAATGAAACGAAAATTTACAGAACAAATCACGATTTCAGAGGAATCGTAGTTCCTGCTGGTGAACACAAAATTCATTTTGAGTATTTGCCTGAATCATTTGTAATATCAAAAAATGCTTCAATGATTTTGAGTTCTCTTGTTTTGTTAGGACTATTATTTTCAATCTGGCTTAACTTAAAAAAGAAGAAAAATTCTTAAAAATATTTTAAGTCTCATTTTTTAATGATTTTATGCTTAAAAAACTCTTTCTCTTTAGCAATTATTAACTTATTGGGATTGACAAAACATTTAATTTAATTTAAGTTAAATAGCAAAATTAGAAAGGGATTGAGATGAAATCCTCAGTTTATCTTTCGGCTCTTATTATTTCTCTATTTATACTTTCCTGCACTACTGAGATAGTTGCTCCTAAATTAAACGAATCAGGAAAAATAATACTTAAGATTGATAAGCAAAATGCACCAACAACAGTAGCGGTAGTAAAAGCTTATCTTACTCGTGAAAACTATGATCCAATAATTGGGACACTAAATTTATTATCAGATTCAACTGCGGATATATTATTTGAACAAATAGCTGCTGGTCAATGGCATCTTAAAGTTGATGCAGAAGATGATAGCAATGTAGTATTATATACTGGTGAATCAGATGTTGAGGTATTTGCGGGATTCACAAGTCAGGTATATTTAACATTATATCCGACAGGTTCAGGAGTAGGTTCAATATACATAAATGTAACTTGGGGAGTTCCGTTAAATAGCAACTGGGTTGATTATCCGTATAATCCGATTATATCTTCAACCGGAAATTATTACGATCCATACGGAGTTACTCAACCCGTTGTTCTTTTTGATGGTGGTATTTATAAAATCTGGTATGCTGGTGTTAGTGCTTCAAGTCGTGCTTATATTTTATATTCGGAGTCTTCAGACGGTTACAATTGGACTTTTCATTCGAGTAACCCGGTTCTTGTGCATGGAAAATATGGTGACTGGGATTATCTTTCGGTCAGTCCTGGTGCGGTAATAAAGGAAGATGGAATATTTAAAATGTATTATTCCGGTTGGTCTGATGAGTATAGTAATTGGCACATTGGTTTAGCAACTTCTGTTGATGGAATTAACTGGGTTAAACACTCGAATCCAGTAATATATGGTACCTATAATTGGGAATATCAGATAATACCGAACTCAATTATGAAAATTGATAATACTTACTTCCTTTATTTTACAGGAAGAAATTATCCTTATTATGCAATTGGTGTCGCTACATCTGTTGATGGAATTAATTGGACTAAATATCAGGGTAATCCCATATTAGTTAGTAATATGCCCTGGGAATCTACTGGAGTAACAGATGCCTCGGTTATAAAA
The DNA here is from genome assembly GCA_022708025.1 of Bacteroidota bacterium. Classification (GTDB taxonomy): domain Bacteria; phylum Bacteroidota; class Ignavibacteria; order Ignavibacteriales; family Ignavibacteriaceae; genus IGN3. The sequence goes on from JAKIZM010000054.1 coordinate 17,855, forward strand.
GAAAACGGAGTTTTAAAAATGATATATGGAACCGCTGGTAGTAATGGATTTGGTTTAGCAACATCAACAGATGGGTATAATTGGAATAAATCACCTAATAATCCATTTGTAACTAATCAAAATACTTCTAATGGCTGGGCATCTTTTAAAATGTCTTATCCATATTGGATAAAGACTAATAATGATTATAAAATTTATTACAGCGGAATGAATAATTACAATGGTTATCATAGAATAGGAGTGATGCGTAAACAATAAACTAATATGAAAAAACATTTTATTAGTCAAACCCTATGCATTATTTTGTATAGGGTTTTTTTATATAATTAAAATTTATCAGAGACTTGTTTTAATTTTAGCCTTTAATGCTCGAAAAATTTAAATACTTCTTAAAACATTCTATTATTTATAGTATCAGTAATGTTGCAACAAAAGCATCAGGAATAATTTTACTTCCTATTTATACAAGCTATTTTACTGTTGAAGAGTTTGGCAGACTGGGGCTTGTTCTTGCTGTAATTACTATCTTGATTCAAGTTGTTGTGCTTGGGCAAAATCAGTCTATATTAAAATTTAATAATCAGATCGAATATGTAGATAAAAAGAAATCAATTCTTTATACTCTTTCGGTATTTGTAATTCTTGCAGCACTTGTTTTTACTGTAATCGGAGAATTTGCCGCTCCTTGGTTAGCAAAAATTTTAGGAAGCTTTGAAGACTATTATTCCTCTTTAAGGATTGCGATCTACATAATTGTCGTATCGATTATAAATAATGTTTTTCAAAATAAGCTCAGAGCTGATGAAAAGTCTGTATCGTTTACAGTAATTAGTTTAATTAAATTGTTTGTTCTCATAGTAGCAACAGTTTATTTAGTCACTTCGCTTGAGCTTGGTATTAATGGAGTTTTATACGGTCAGTTAATTTCAGAGATAGTTACACTTATTATTTTAGTTCCATTAATGTTAAGATTAATGGAGTTTAAATTTGAAAAAGATATTTTAAATGAGTCTCTAAAATTCGGACTACCTTTAATCTTCAGTGCATTATCAATGACTTTGTTAAACATCAGTGATAGGTTTCTAATAAAATTTCTGGCTTCTGAAGAGGCACTTGGATTGTATGAGCTTGGCTATCGTGTTGCGGGGATATTAAATATGTTTATGATAATGCCGTTAAATTTAACCTTATTACCAGTCGCTTATAAAGTTTATCAGGAACCAGGCGATAAAGATTACTATCGCAAGATTATGACTTATGCGACCTATTTCCTTGTGTGGGGAGCATTAGCATTATCGATATTTAGTAAAGAAATTATTGAATTATTTGCAGGCAGCGGCTCTTATTTACCAGCGTATGAAGTAGTTCCCGTTATCTTATTTGCTTATGTATTTTTTGGTATGAGTTTAATATCATCATTAGGAATGTATTTAACAGCCAAGACAACTTATGTTGCAATTATAACGATAGCATCAGCAGTTTTGAATATCATACTTAATTTTATTTTTATCCCAGTTTATGGAATAATGGGTGCTGCAGTTAATACTTTAATAGCATTTATCTTTTTGTATCTATTTTCTGAAATTGCTTCAAACAGATATTATAAAATTGATTTTGAAAACAGTAAACTGTTAAGACTTTTTATTTTAAGCGTAATTATTTTATGGTTAGCAACTTATTTGAGTGATATTTCTTTACTACTCAGAATTGCTTTTAAGTTGGGGATAATATTTTTCTTTCCCGCTTTGCTTGCATTGTTTGGGTATTTTAATAAAAAAGAAATAAAAGCGATTTCCGGTGCAATTAAGAAATGGTATAATCCGTTTAATTGGAGAAAGAATTTGAATTTAAAAGAAATCAATAAAAAAGAAATTGATTAACATTTATGCAAGATAATGTAATTAAATACAGCGATATCGAAATTTTTAGTAAAACAAATATTGATCCGGTTGGTTTTTTATTTGTTTATAAAGATAAATTTTACAGAGCTATTAAAGATGAAGCTGTTGAAGATATATTTTTTTTATTCAATTCAGGTGCGATTAAAGAACTAAATGATTTAAACTTAATACCTTATACAAAAATATCCGATCTGAAATTTGAAGATCATAAATTAGTTTTAGAACATGAAAGGATTGAGGTAATTACTTACTCTTCAGAATGGTCTTTCGAAATGTTGAAAGCTTCAGCAAAGCTAATAATAGATGTAAACAAGGTTTTGTTTAAATACGGATTCGAAACAAAGGATGCTCATTATAATAATATTGTATTTGATAAATACATCCCAAAGTTTGTTGATATTGGTAGTTTTCATAGAAGGAAAAATCCTAAGTATTGGGAATGTAAAGATGAATATTACAGAAGCTTCGTTTATCCTCTAAAAATCTGGGCAGCCGGTAATTCTCAGTTAGCAAAAAGATCTATATCTGATCCATCCTCTCTTTTATTGAGATATGAATATACTTTGTATAAGCATCCTTTTCTCAGAGTAATTCCAAAATCAATTATTACTAAGGCTTCTTTTCTGCTGGAGGTTTTGAGGAATCTCTCAAAATTTGATTTAGACAATATGCTCATCGTGCATAATCCTGAATTTAAGCGTAAAGTTCTAAAAATATTACATAAAATTTCACTATGCGGATTTCTTCCGCACAACAGTATTAATCTCAATCGACTTGAAAGAAAAGTTAAGAGAATAAAAAGACCAGTTTATTCATCAAAGTGGGGTGACTATCACTCAAGAGTTAACAAGGCTGAGTTATTTAAAGCAGGCGGAAGATTTGATATGATTATAAATTTAATTAAAGAATATAATCTTACTGAGATTTTTGAGATTGGCGGAAATCAAGGAATGCTATCAATTGAGCTAAGCAAATTTATTGATAAAATAATCTGTTCGGATTATGATGAAGTTGCTGTTGATGGTATGTATTTAAATATTTTAGAAACCAAATCTAAGATTACACCAGTTTTACTGGATATTATGCATCCAATATATTTGAATAGTCCGTTTATAGAAAAATCAAAACCGCAAGTCCGGTTTAAATCTCAGGCGACATTGGTATTAGCTGTAACACACCATCTGATCTTAGGACAGAAAAAATCTATCTATGAAATATTTGAAACTATATTACAATACACTAAAGAGTATTTGTTCATAGAATTTATGCCAAGGGGAATTGATAAAGGTCCGGTTCCTGATTGGTATAACTTCGATTGGTTTAAAGAACATTGTGAAAAATATCTTGATATTCTTTTGATCAGGCAAACAACTGATGATGGTAGCAGAATTTTGTTCTTAGGTAAAGTGAAGAATTAAAATATTTTTTGTTCAAGATACTATGATTGAGAGGACTTATTTAAAGTTAAGTTTTTATATACATTCCAGAAATTTTCGAAATAATTAATTTCACTTAACTCACTCATTCGGTTTTTTGAGTTTATCTTATTTTCAGTTTCTAACTTTTCATCAGAAAGCATTTCGATTATTAGTTTGCTTAATGATATTTCATCATTGGGATCAAAAATAAATCTCTTATCAACAATTGTTTCTGGTAATGATGTAGTATTTGCACAGATCACCGGAACTTCGTATCTCATTGCTTCATACAATGGACCGCTTCCTGCTTCATACAAAGTCGGTATTACAACAAGCTCAGTATTTTTATAAAGACCGATTAAATCTTCTTCAGAAACTATTCCTAAAAACTTAACTGAGCCTTCGAGTTTCAGTTCATATATTTTCTTTTCAATAACTGAATAATAATCTGTTTTATTGCCAGTGCAGATTAATTTGATATCAGGAATTTTATCACGGACAAGTTTAACTGCCTCTAATAATCTTAAATGATTTTTGTGTTTCCATGTAGCCGCAGGATAAAGAAGATATTTCTTTGAAATTGAGTATTTGTTTTTAAGTGCCTCCCAACTTGTTTCCTGTTTTGTTGTGAACCAGTCATCAGAAAAAGGCGGAGGGCTCACTTTTACTTTATCTTCAGCAACATTATAAAATCTTAAGATATCTTTTTTAATATGATTAAAAGAAACGATGATCTGATCTGAACAATTTATTGCTTTGTGGTTATTGATAGCTCGATGTATTCTTTCGCCTGAACTAAAGTTTTCGGGCATATGAAATTCCTGAAGATCGTGCATAGTAATTATAACAGGCACATCAATTCCATAAACAGGGGAGTATTGTATCGGTACGTGAAAAAGTGAAACACCTGAGCGTTTAATTAATTTTATGTATGGATTCAGCCAGATAGAAATATTTTTTATAAAGTTAAGTAATTTACTTTTAGAAGAGTAATGATTATAAATAGAAAATATATCATAAAAAAAATATGACAAGCCAAATCTGAATTTATATATTAAGGAATTTCTATCTAAGACTCTGAATTCGATTTTTGAATTTAATTCGAATTCTCTTAAACTTTTTTTTACTTCGGGAGTTGTAAATATCACCAATGATTCTATGTGATCGGATTTTAGGAGTAATCGGAGAATTCCAATTGAATAAGTAAAGATTCCTCCGGCTTTAAGCATCGAATGATGTATGTAAAATCCTATTCGCATCTACTTTATATCTTTATAGTAAATCAAATGTCCGATTTTTTCATCAACCTTCTGATAGATAAATCCAAAATCTTCATAAAGCTTTTTTGCTACAAGATTATCCGGATGAACTTTTAACATTAGTTTTTTAATGTTGTTTATTCTGCAAACTGAAAGTGCATGATGAAGTGTTAATTTGGATAATCCTTTTGAAGAAAATTCTTTCGCAATTAAAACTCCATAAGATGGAATTTCATAACCAGCATCCCAGCCTCGAAGCATATAAAATCCTGCAAGTTTACTATTGATATAAATTCCATAATACATATCTTGTTCAGCTTTGTTTAATACCGCTGAAACACTTTCAACAGTAAAATCAAAAGGAATAAAATACTTTGAATAGTCTTTGTCTGATTGCAAAAGTAAATCAGACAATTCTTTTGCCTGATCAATATTTATCCTTTTTATTTCAAGAGATGATGGAATCATTTAAGAGACTCTTTAATCATATTAAAAACGTAATCAACATCATTTTCGTTAAGATCAGGATAGCTTGGAAGATTTATTCCTCTGCTTCCAAGATCTTCAGCAATAGCCAGTGAAAGGCCTTCTACAAAATACATAGGCATTAAATGAACAGGATGAAATGTTGGGCGGGTCTCTATTCCATTTAATCGAAGATGTTCTCTTACTTTTTCTCTTTCCAAAGAGTCTTTCAGGAGAATCGAGATCATCCAGAATGAATGTCTTACTTCTCCGACCTCTGAATGAAAAACTACTGGTAAACCTTTCAATTTCGATTCATACCATTTTGCAATTTGTATTTTCTTTTCAATAAGTTCATCAGCTCTTTCTAGTTGTGCGGAACCAATTGCTGCGCAGATGTTGGTCATTCTATAATTATAACCAATTATATCGTGATAATATTCACGGTTTTTTGCTAAACCCTGGCCCTTAAGATGTATTACTTTTTCAATCAATGATTGATCATTTGTAACAACCATTCCACCTTCTCCGGTTGTTATGGTTTTATTACCAAAAAAACTAAAGGTTGAAATATCACCAATTGTTCCAACATGCTTGCCTTTATACAAGCTTCCAAAAGCTTCGGCACAATCTTCCACAATAAATAAATTATGTCTATCAGCAATTTGCTTTATGGAATCCATTTCACAAGGTTGTCCATACAAATGGACTACCATAATTGCTTTTGTTTTTGAGGTAATTTTTTCTTCAATCTTATTTGGATCAATTTGCCAGGTTGTTAAATCTGAATCAACAAAAACCGGTTTCGCACCAGTATATTTAATAGCATTTACAGAGGCGATATAGGTGAATGATGGAACAATTACCTCGTCACCTTCACCAATTCCCAAAGCCAATAGTGCCACATGAATTGCAACTGTGCCATTACATACTGCAGCCGAATATTTTACATCAATATATTTTGAGAATGAGTTTTCAAATTGAGTGATGAATTTACCTTTTGAAGAAATCCAGGTTGAATTAAGACATTCCAGAACATTTTCTTTTTCTTTTTCGCCAAGTGATGGCTGATAAACAGGATATTTAAAACTCATTTATCTTTCCTAAGTGTTATTCCAATTACAGCAGTTTTTTTTATTTCATCAAATGAATTCAGTTTGTTAAAATATTTTGATATATAAAAGGGATCTTTAACAGTTTCCATCAATCCATATTTTTTCCATCGTTCCGAATATTTATTATAAAATCCATATTCATTTTCGCCAAAAATCTGCTGTTCTAAAATAGTGAAGTCTGTTATATTTTTTATTAGTCTTTCCTTAATAGAAGATTCATCATACAAGCGCTGAAAGAAAAATTTATTGTTTGCTTTGCTGACATTAAGTCCATAAGTGTCATTATCTGTATATTCGATCTCAAAGGATTTTGAAACTGGAAAAGTCAAAATCAAAATTCCATTCTTTTTAAGGACTCTCATCATTTCTTTAATTGCAATAATATCGCCATCATTATCAATATGTTCAATAACACTAATAGATATTACTAAATCAAAGGATTCATCAGGATAACTTAATTTGGTCGCATCACCAGTTTCAGCTTTAAAATTATGCTTGTTTAATATCTTCTTAGAATATTTCTTAACCAAATTAAAATCATTTGCATCCGGATTTAGATAAGTATAATTGATGTTAAGATTTAGATTACAATAAAAACCCAAAAGATATGGCGAAGATATATCAAGAGCTTTCTTATTCGAGAGGGAATATTTTGTGATATTTTTTAAAGCAAAGTCATATTCAAAATATCTAACAATTGAGACAGGATTAAATAAAAGTTTTGGAGAGACTATTCCTTTAAACAACAGCTTTTTGCTAATTGATTTTCCAAAATGATAGAAATCTTCTCCAACCAGATTATCTTTATTGGTTTTCAACCAATAAATCTTTTCTTTAAAATATAAATATGGAATTAAATAAAATTTAATTTTCTTGTTCAAATATTGCCTAAAAATATACTTTTTGTATGGAAATATACTAAAGTAACTTTGTATTAGATTGCACTAAATTAAAATTAAATCAGGGTCTATTCAATAATTGAATTACAATAGGAAAAATCAAGCGAGATCACTTATAATTCTGTTTGTTTTTACTTTTATTCTCTTCATAAAACAATTATCAGTAGATATTAAAGAGTAATATTTTTAATCTGTGTTCCAATAAAGAGGCAATAAGTAGTTTAAAATCTCTGCGGCTTTGCGTCTCTGCGTGAAAAATTCTGTTTCCTTCTTTTAATTCCTTACACTAAGAGTCACAGAGAAGGCACTCAGTAACACAGAGTCTAACTGTTAACTCCGTATTTCGATTTTATCATTTAATAAAAATAACTATAAACCAGAAAACGATGGTAAGAATGAAAAGACCCCAGAAAGGGATGCTGTTTATCCATTTAAAAAATCCAACCCCAATCCCGATTACAAGCCCAACAATGAGATTATCGATTGCATATCCAAAAAGTAAACCAACTAATATTCCCAAAATCAGATCGAGAATCCTTAATTGAGTTCTTTTTCGAGCGATGAGCTTTTCTCTCGTTTGTAACATAACTTTCTTAAAAGTTGCTGATTATACTTAACAAAAAATTCCGATGAATTCAATTTTAAAGTAAAATACTCTAAAAATCTTAAATCCGAAATAGAAATACAGAAAGGACTATTTAAATATCAAAAAAAGGGATAAATTAGAGAAAAAAATATTCACCAATTGGGTGAAATAAATTTTCAAC
>JAKIZM010000102.1 GCA_022708025.1 Bacteroidota bacterium
GTAATGAAGGAAGTTGATGTTTTAGTTGAAGCTCCGCAAATAAAGGATGAAAAGGGTCAGGTTATTGAAAAGACTTCCGTTGCTCCAATTACCGGAAAACAATTAATGGAAGTTGAAGAAACCACCTGGATTCCGATGGAAAATGGTAAACCTTATACAGGAGATCTTTATATTAAAAAATCAGAACATCCTGAAATGATTTTCCCTGAAAATACCGATGGTGTTTATGCAACAATAACTGCTGCAGTAGAAGATCTTAATTTAAGAGGATTGTCAGCGGCTGTAAGGTTCCTGTTAACTGATGCTGAATACTCAACCGGCGAAACATATCCTATAACTATTTATATTGATAACGAAAATATTCCTACTGCAACAAATACTGTAACAATAAAACCTGCAGTAGGTGTAACAGCAACCATTACAGGTGGAACTGCTCAGAACGTATTTGGAATCTATGATAGTTATGTAACTATTGACGGATCTAATACGGTTGGCGGAACTACAAGGGATTTGACAATTGTTAATACCTATACAGGCGGCAGTTTTAACCTTGGTGTTGTTATGTGGAACGGCAGCGGCAAAGTTGCAACTAACACAACAATTAAAAATTGTATTATTGAAGGATCAACAACACCATCGAGCAGTTACGGATTATTCTTAAATTATGCCGGCGGTGGTTATGATAATACTTCATTTATTAATAATAAAATCCAGAATGTTAAAGTAGGAATACAATTCGTTGGTTTTACACCTCCTGGAGTAGTTACAAATAATGGATTGATTTCCGGCAATACAATTGGTGACGTTACTAAACCAATAACAACTGGCGGAATATCCGGTTCATATATTAATAATACAACTATTATTGGAAATGAGATATTTGGTCAGGCAGTTGGAAATATTAATTCATCTCAATATGGTATTCAATTAGGTACATCTTCGACTAATACCAAGATCCAGAAAAACAACATCCACGATTTCTACTATACAGGAACAACTGGATATGGATGTTTCGGTATACGATATAACTCAGATGCAACCACAGTTACAGAAATATCCAACAACTTCATTCATAACATAAAATCAGATGGTGATGGTTCGAGTCAAGCTTATTTTTCTGCCGGTATTTACATTATCAGCGGCGGGAACATAAACTTATATTATAACTCGATATATATGTCTGGTAACACACTTGGTCAGGGAACATCCTATAATGGAAGAAGTGCTTGCGTTTCAGTAGCTTCAGGCATTACTTCATTGGACTTCAGAAATAATATATTCCAGAATTCAATGGGTTCATATCCTGGTTCAACAAGAACAAATACTACTTACGCAGTTTATTCTGCAAGTGCAAATACAGCATATACAGATATAAACTATAACGATTATTTTGTTGATGGTGTAGGACCGCGGGTTGGATATCTTGGCGTAGATCAATTAGATCTTACAGCCTGGCAGACTGCAACAGGTAAAGATGCAAACAGTATTTCAGCAGATCCTAAGTTTGAAAGCAATACTGATTTACATATTCAGACACAATACAATATAGTAGATGGTAAAGCTCAGCCGATTGCTTCAGTTCTTACGGATATTGATGGTGATACAAGAAACGCAACAACACCTGATATTGGTGGAGATGAATATACTTTTGCTCCTCCGTCAGTTCTTGATCCAACAGGAGTTACCGCAACTGCAATCAGTGGTAATCAGATTGATATTGCATTTACACCAAACGCAAATAATAACAATGTAGTAATTGTATATAACCTTACCGGTACATTTACAGCTCCAACCGGAACTCCGACAGTTGGTCAGCCTTTAGCCGGCGGTGAAGTTATTGCAATAACCACAACTTCTCCATATTCACATACTAGTTTAAATCAGTTAACTCATTATTATTACAAGTTGTTCTCTTATAATGGAACTGATTATTCACCAGGAGTGAGTGTAGATGCTACAACACCTTGCGCACCAATTTCTACCTTCCCTTGGACAGAAAGCTTTGAGGGAGTTACAATACCAGCATTTCCTAACTGTTGGTTTAAGGAAAATGGTGATTGGGTTACAACAAATAATGCAAACTCTACATATGATGCAGATGCCCGTACTGGCACACAATTCCTGCGTGAGTCTTACTCAGCAGTAGATGAATATATGTGGACACCCGGATTCCAATTGAATGCAGGAACATCTTATGATTTCTCATTCTGGTGGGCAGGGGATACCTACTCTGGCTGGACTGGAGATGTATTTATGAATACATCACAAATATCAACCGGTGCTACTCAGATAGGGACATCATTTGTAACCAGTACAACAACAACCACAAAAACCTATCAGCAATTTTTATATAGCTTTACACCCTCATCAAGCGGAACTTATTATTTTGCAATAAGGGTTAATGCTTCCGCTACACCGTGGTATTTGAGTTTTGATGATTTCAGATTTGATCTTGCACAAGTTCCGGCAGCACCTTCAAACTTAACAGCTGCAGCTGATACCTTTGCAGTATTATTGAATTGGGTTGATAACTCTTCAAATGAACTCGGATTTAAGATAGAAAGAAAAAATGGTGATTCTACAAGTGTTGATCCATTTGTAGAGATTGATTCAGTTGGAGTTAATGCAACTTCTTATAATGATTTAGGCAGAACACCAAATACGACTTATACTTACAGGGTAAGGGCATTTAATCAAATTGGTTACTCGCCATATAGTAATGAAGTAACAGCTACAACTATAATTCCTGTTGAATTAACTTCGTTTGCAGCTAATGTAAATGATAAAGAAGTATTGATTACCTGGACAACTGCAACTGAGTTAAATAACAAGGGATTTGATCTTGAAAGAAAACTTGACGACGAATGGGAGAAACTGTCATTTATCGAAGGAAAGGGAACAAGGTTAGAAGAAACCAGCTATTCCTATACTGATAAGTTCAGTTATACTTCGTATCAAGGAACTGCACAGTATAGACTGAAACAGATAGATTATGATGGAACTATTTCTTATTCCAATGTAATCTCAGTAGAGTTAAATTTTACTCCGAAAGAATATGCTTTGTATCAGAACTATCCTAATCCATTCAATCCTGCAACAACCATTAAATTTGCATTACCGTTTGAAAGTAGCGTTAAAATTGTAATTTACAATTTATTGGGTGAAAAAGTAGAAATGCTTTTTGATGGAGTTAAAGAAGTTGGATATCATGATATTTATTGGAATGCCAGTAAATTAGCATCTGGTATCTATATTTACACTATTGAGGCTAACTCATTAGATGGCAGCAAAAACTTCTCATCTGTTAAGAAGATGGTGTTAATGAAGTAATTATCTAACACTTCTTGTACACAAAGCCGCCTAGTTTTGGGCGGCTTTTTTTATTTAAAGAATATTTATTTCAGCATACCAATCATAATTTTCTAATCAATTCTACTCTGAGAGCAAAAAAATATTTTTTTACACTTATGTAAATATTACCCATTAACGCTTTTCATGCATATTCTGAAGTGTCTAATTTATTAAATATCAACATATAAGAGCATTTTCAGCATAAAACTAATCTGGTATTTTAATTGCATAATTGGCTTAGATAGTAATCATATTTATTAGTGAGTGAATTATGATTTATAAAAATGATAAAAAAATCCTGTTGTTTTTTTATGTTTTTTATATTTTCTCATTAGCTGTTTTTGCAGAGACATATACCTATGATGTAGAAACATATAATAACATATCTAATATATCAAAGGACAGTAATCTTAAAACTGCTTCCTTTGCTAATCAGGAACAAAATTTATTTAAAAACAATTCGTTGTATACCTTACCTTTGCAGATACCATCACCAGATTGCTGTGATTCAGGTTTAATATTTGAAAAAGAATTTAAATACAGATTAAAAAATGATTCATATACTGATGTACTGCAATTGTGGGGTCTGAATAAAAAAGCTCATGCAATTCAATTTAAGTTATTAGTAAATAAATCTCCAGACGACAGTACAATTTTAACATTTGAAAATCTTGAAAAGGGCAATGACGTAAGCGATTCAAGCTGGTCTTTGGTTTATAATGTTATTAGAGGTCAGATTCTTCCAAACGGATCATCTAAAGATGAAATTTATGTACTTTTATATAGCTTTAATCAAAACGGAGGTTTGAATCCGGGCAATTATACCGATCTTATAAGAGTAAAATACAGAGTTGCAGATATTCCTGATCTATTAGATAGTGTAAAATCGACTTTTAAAATTATCAATGCAACAGCCAGTACAATACAGGGTTTTCCAATTGATATAACACCATCACGTAATGAATTTAAAGTGATTGTAAGAGGCTATGTTCCGGTTATCCGAACCGGATTAATTTTTGAAAAAGATACTGTTTACAGGCTAGAAGATGACTCGTATGTAGATATTATTCAGTTAAAAAATCTGGAGTATAAGGCTCAGGCACTTCAATTTAAATTACTGGTTAATAAAACTGTTGATGATAATGTAATTTTAACATTTCAAAATCTTCAGAAAGGCAGTGATATCAGTGATCCAAGCTGGGTACTGAATTATAATGTTTTTCGTGGACCTTTAACCGGAAATGGAGCATCAGTAGATCAGATTAATGTACTCCTTTACAACTTAAATTATAATAGCGGCTTAAATCCCGGTTCCTATAACGAACTTATAAAAGTGAAATACAGAGTAGCTGATTTACCTGCATTGCAGGATAGCATAAAATCATCAATAAGAATTATTAATGCTGAAGCAAGTACATTCGAAGGTTTTCCTATTGATATAACTCCATCTAGAGATGAACTGACAGTTATTGCACGAAACAGAGTTGGTTTCTATGGTGATGTTAATGGTGATGGGTGTCTTGATATTCTTGATATCATAAAAGTTGTTGATCATATTGTGGGCAGAGATTCACTGGATGAAGATGAATTTCAAAGAGCAGATATTGCTCCCTGGATCAGAGGAAATGAAAACCCTGATCCTGATGGAGTTGTAAATGTGCAGGACCTTTCTCTGCTCCAAAATATTATTCTAACAGGTTTCTATCCAAACGGAGTTGAAATAAACGCCTGCAGTTATGTGATTCTATCTAAACAAAATGATATCACTACAAGTAAAATTACTTTTTATGTAAATAGAGAGGGGATAACAGTTTATTCGGATGCTGAATTTGATATATGTGCAGCTCAGTTAGAATTTGATAATTTTAATAACAATCCGGAGGGATTATATATCAACACTGATCTTGGTGAAGGGTATTACCAAAAAGTAAACAATTCATTAAGAGTATTGCTTTATGATCGAAGCGGAAAAAAGATTGTTCAATCAGGTAAACATCTGATGGCTGATATTCCAATTAATATTTCAAATCCGGAACTTATAACTTTGAGTAAACTGATTTTGATTAATACGGACAGACAAAAAATAACAAATAGCCAGGCGGAAATTATTTATGGAAATGCACCTACATTACCATTGGATTATGTCCTATATCAAAATTATCCAAATCCTTTTAATCCAACTACCTCAATTCAATATTCAATTCCTAAAAAGAGTAATGTAACACTTAAGGTTTACGATTTACTTGGTGTTGAGGTAAAAACACTTGTTCAGAAAGAACAAAACCGTGGAGTTTACACTATTAGTTTTCAAGGAGATGGCTTGGCATCTGGTATATATTTCTACCGATTGCAGGCTGATGAGTTTGTGCAAACCAAAAAGATGCTTTATTTAAAATAGTATCAAATGACCAGAGGAGGAGCTAAGTAATTAAAAATAAATAAGTTTCAGCCATAGGCAAATGAGCCTCTGGCTCAAAACAAGAACAAAAATTTATAGGGAAATGAAAAACAAATCATTT
>JAKIZM010000103.1 GCA_022708025.1 Bacteroidota bacterium
TCATATGAAGAATAAGTATTGTTGAAAATTTATTTCACCCAATTGGTGAATATTTTTTTCTCTAATTTATCCCTTTTTTTGATATTTAAATAGTCCTTTCTGTATTTCTATTTCGGATTTAAGATATCTTGTGCATTTAGTGAGATTGTTAGTAAAACCAACATAAAGGAAGGAATAAGGCGTTTCATTTTAACTCCTAAAAAATGTACATCAAAATTACTGTTTAGTATTAATAACATCCAAGTCAAAATTAAGTATAAGATTAAAAGCCTATTAATATTTATAAGAAATCCATTCTTAGCTTACATTTTTTGTGAGACTTTAGCCGGAAAAAGCCTCCGGATGTAACAGGATTGAAAATTTGTTTATTTAATTCATTTTATAACACATAAAGATTGCTTATTTTTTGCGCTGATTATTTTGCCAGTATAACTAAAGGTAACCCTTATGGCTTTCAGAGATCAGCAAAAGTTTCTGGATTATTTGAAAAAATTTGAATCCAGAATGGAAAGAAAAGAACTGGAGGATTACAAAATGTTCGTTAAACGGCAAAAAGACGATGAAGATTTTGATACTATTTCAATGAAACGTTTAAAAGAGTTGTATGATAAATATTATACATCTGTAGATAAATCAAAGTTTGATAATCTATTTAAGAAAAGTAACGAATCCGGAAACTAATCGTCTAAAGAACGAATTTAATTTTTATTTTTAATAATTATATTTCTTGCCATATTTCAATTTCGCTCAATATGACAGGAACTTTTTATTTTTGTCACTTCCAATAAAATTGAGAAGTGACCGTTTAATTTTCAGTCTATTCTAATCAGAGGTACTAATGAATTTTAATCTGCTTAATAAAACTATTGCAGGAATCGTTTTTGTAATTTCATTTCTTGTTCTGCTCTTAACGGTGCAGCCGTCAGTTTCCTTTTGGGATTGCGGAGAATTTATAGCTGCATCAGTTTCGCTGCAGGTACCACATCCGCCGGGAACACCGTTCTTTTTAATTCTCGGCAATATTTTCTCCAAATTACCAATCGGAGAAAATCTCGGATTCAGAGTAAATATGATCTCTGTCCTTTCATCAGCATTATCAATACTCTTTTTGTATTTAATAGCTGTTAAACTGATTGAAAACTACAAAGGTAAAAAAGCGGATAATCTTTTTGAAGCTATAACAACCTATACTGCTGCTGCAATAGGTGCACTTGCTTTTTCATTCAGTGATACTTTCTGGTTTAACGGTGTTGAAGCAGAAGTTTATGCCTTCAGTACTTTTCTTTTTGGAGCCGTTACATATTTAATTATCAGATGGAATGAACGGGCAGATAATAAAGACAGCGAAAAATATATTCTTATGATAGCTTATTTCCTTGGACTTGCAACCGGTGTTCACTTAATGGCTGTTCTTGCTGCCGTGCCTGTTGTAATGATTATTATGTTTAAAAAATACGTTAATGATGAAGAGACTCTTAAAAAAACAGGTTATATTTTTCTTGTTCACGTAGCCGTTATCCTTTTATTGGCAATTGTCTGGTGGGCGGGTGAAAAATCTCAGTCAGCTCCAACTATTGAGGAATACAGAGCATTTGATTCAAAATTCAAAATACTTCTGGTAGGAATCAGTGTGGTTATAATGGGTATCTTCTGGAAAAAAGTATTCAACAGAAACTCATTTTATATGCCGTTGATTATTGGCGGTATTGCTCTATTTGCTACTTATCCGGGTGTTGTTAAATATTTGCCTGCAATAATGACTTCTATCGGAGGTGATAATCTTGTTGTTGAGATTATTGTTCTTTTAGCAATCTTTGCAGCACTTGGTTATGGAGTTTACTATACAAAAAAAGAGTCCAAGCCAACATTACACCTTGTATTTATGTCAGCAATCTTTGTTTTAATCGGATTTATGACTTTCGCGATGGTAATTATCAGATCAAACCAACAGCCGCCGATGAATGAGAATGATCCGAATACTTTTACAGAACTGGAAAAATATCTTAACCGTGAGCAATACGGGGATTTTCCTACTTTTAAAAGAAGATTTGCTACTGAGCCTCATCAACAGATAGTTTATACAAATTATTCATCTGATCTGGATTTCTTTTATACTTATCAGATGGAACATATGATGACAAGATATTGGTTATGGAACTTTGCCGGCAGGGAAGGATGGGAACAAGATCAGGGTGCAAACATTGCTCCATTCAATTCTATCGGAAATATTTTTGGAAAGATTTTATCTGTTCATTTCGGAGGAGAAACTAAAGATTCTCTGTTCGGGATTCCATTTTTGCTTGGTTTAATAGGAATTTATTTTCATTTCCGCAAAGACTGGAAAATGGCAAGCGCTTTTATGATTATGTTTATACTGATGGGACATCTAACTGCATTCTATCAGAATCAGCAGCAGCCTCAGCCAAGGGAAAGAGATTATTTTTATGTGGGTGCGTTTTTTGTTTATGGAATATGGATAGCTATCGGTGTTAGAGGATTAGTTGATTTAATTTCACAAAAAATAAAAGGTACATCATTAAGAAATGCTGCTGCTTATGGTGTACTTGCATTGGGAATTATCTTTGTTCCGGTAAGAATGCTCCAGGCAAATTATTTTACTCACGACAGATCAAAAAACTGGGTTCCATGGGATTATTCATACAATCTTTTACAAAGCTGCGCTCCAAATTCAGTTTTATTTACAAATGGTGATAACGATACATTTCCGCTGTGGTATTTACAGGATGTTGAAGGCGTAAGAAGAGATGTAAAAGTTGCTAATCTTAGTTTGTTAAATACTGAATGGTACATCAAACAGCTTAAAAATAATGATCCTTATAAAGTCGGCACTGTTAGAATGCGTTTAAGCAATGAACAGATAGAACAATTAAGACCTATCCAGTGGGCTGCAAAAAACTTAACTATTCTACCGCCTCAACCGAGCAGCACTGTATCTTTTAATGATATTGCTCAGCAATACGGTATTAAAGATACAACTGTACTAAAACAAGGTGCACTAAACTGGACAATGAATCCAACATTAAACTATGGAAATGTTAAAGCAGTACGAGTGCAGGACCTTATGGTTAAAGAAATTGTTGAATCTAACAACTGGGAAAGACCAATTTATTTTGCGGTTACTTGTTCAGAAGACAGCAAAATCGGGTTAAGCAATTATTTAAGAATGGAAGGAATGGCTTTCCGACTTGTGCCGGAAAAAAGATCTGCTAATGATGAATTTATTGAACCAAATATTTTAAAAGCCAACTTAACTGAAGTAACCGGTTATAGTAAAAATTATCAGCCCGGATTTAAATTCCGCGGATTAAACGATCCAAACATTTTCTTTGATGATAACCATAAGCGAATGGTTCAGAATTACCGTAATGCATTTTTGCGCTTAACACTTTATTATCTTGGAAAAGGGCAGAATGAGCTTGCAATAAATACACTAAACACAATGGATGAAAAACTTCCGAATAAACTTATACCGATGGATTACGGATTGCTTTATGAAATAAGTAATCTGTATCTGCGTGCAGGCGCACGGGATAAGTATGATACTTTTAGTTCTGAAGTTGAAAAACAAGCTGTTGCAAAGCTTACTTCTAATCCTGATGATGTTCAATCATATTATAATCCTTATAGAATATTGCTCGATATTTATGAGACACAGAGCAAAAACGATAAGCTCTTAGAAATATGGCAAATGCTTGGAACCAAATATCCGCAGGATCCGAATGTGCGGGCAAATATAGAAAAATACAGAAACCTTGTTCAGGGAAAACCTGATACAAGCAAAACAACACCATAAAATATTTTTTATTAAAGCTGTTCTAAGAACCTGACTGTCACGCTGAGCTTGTCGAAGCGTGACATTGTCATAATAATCAGACTAACATTAATTATTTAAGATTTTACAAACAGCTTTATTAATATTACTCAGCTATGAAAATCTTAGTTCTGGCATTATCGGGAATTGGGGATGCATTAATGTTTACACCTGCATTAAAGCTTCTACGTCAATCTGTTCCTTCTGCACAGATTGATGCACTCGTAATGTTCAAAGGGACTAAAGAAATCTATCAAAACAATCCCGCACTTAATCAGGTAATTCATTTTGATTTTCTAAAAGAAGGTTTATTTAAATCGTTAAAGTTCGTTTTATCCCTAAGAAAAAAATATGATGCTACAATAAATGTATATCCCTCAAACAGAAAAGAATATAACATTATCAACTTCCTGCTCGGAGCTAAACAAAGAGTCGGTGTTAAATATTTACGGATGAACTTTCCGGAACTTGGATGGCTGAACAACGTAACGGTATTGGAAAACGATAAGACACACAATGTTCAAACAAATATCAAGCTGATTGAAAAATTATTAAACAGACATTTTGATGAAGAACCGGCATTACAGATTTTCCTTTCAGATAACGATAATATGTTTGCTGAAAAATATCTGAAAGAAAATAAAATTGCTGCAGATGATTTTGTTGTTGGATTTCATCCCGGTTGTGCAACTTTAAAAAATCATATTAAACGCAGATGGGAACCGGAAAAGTTTGCAGAACTTGGCAAGAGATTAATTAAAGATAAAAGCGCAAAAATATTTTTATTCGGCGGACCCGAAGAAGAAGAGCTTAAAGAATCAATCAGCAAAATAATCGACTCAGAAAAATCCTTTATAATTAAAACGGAAAAGTTTTTACAAAGCATCGCAATAATGAAAAGATGTAATGTTTTTGTAACTAATGATTCAGCTTTGATGCACATTGCTTCGGCGCTTGGTTTGAAGGTTGTAGCTATTATCGGTCCGACAAATGAATATTATATTCATCCCTGGAAAACAGAATATAAAATCGCTTCTCTTTATCTGGACTGTTCGCCCTGCTTTTTCTATTCACCAAAACCGCTTACTTGTTCCAGAACTGATGTAAAATTTAAATGCATAAAAGAATTAAGCGTTGATATGGTATTAAATAAAGTAAATGAGTTTATAAATGAAAACTAAAGACAGATGGGAGCTCGCTCAGGATTATGAAAAGAACTGGTGGATTTCAAAAGTTAAAAGCATTAATCTTCGCTACAAGAGATAAGACAACATTTATTTTAAGAAAAAACTAAACTGTTTTTTTAAGATACTCTATAATTTCATTAACAGAATCCAAATACTGAACAAGGTTAGTGTCTTTTTTTTCTAACTTCAATTGCGCCTTCATTATATCCGAAATTGTTTTCCACATTTCAGAATGACAAATAATTGGTTTCTGCTTTTGTAGATTTTTATTTGCATATTCCCAAACTGCTGCAAACTCAAGAAAGGTTCCTGTTCCGCCTTGTAATACAATATAAGCATCGCCAAGTTCAAGAAGTTTTAATATTCTTTCAAATAAAGTTTTTTCTCTTATTTCAGTATCTATATATTGATTAGGTGTAATGTCCCAAAGATCAACTGTTACGCCATAAACAAATCCGCCATTATCTGAAGCACCTTTTGAAGCTGCTTCCATAATGCCTCTGTTTCCGCCGGTGCAGATATTAAAATCTGATTTTGCTAATGCAGTGCCAAGCTCATAAGCAAAATCATATTGTGCATCACCTTTAACAGGAACTGCACTCCCGAAAATTGTAATGGTTTTCTTTTTATTATTTTCAGCCATAACATAAAAATAATAATATCTGTTGTTATACTGAAAACAGTTTTAATATTCTCAAATCCGATATAGGACATAAAAACAAAGATAATTTAACGGACAAATAATTATTTCTTAAAAATTCTTCCTTATGACTGTCTTTATTGAGCTAAATGGGATTGTTCATATAACATTTTG
>JAKIZM010000104.1 GCA_022708025.1 Bacteroidota bacterium
TTTCCAGTCCACAGTCAACGGTCATCAGTTGGCAAGCGGAATTTATTTCTATCGGTTACAGGCAGGCTCATTTGTTGAAACAAAGAAAATGATTTTATTAAGATAAATCTGTTGTCACGTTGAGTATGCCTGTCCCGCCTTGCGGGATCGAAACGTGACCTTCAACTAAAGAAATGAGAAATTAATAATAACAGATTAAATGGTCACTCTTCGATCCGCCTCTGGCGGACTCAGAGTGACAATTTAATTACACTAAGCGTTCATTCACCCTGAGCGAAGTCGAAGGGTGTTTGGTAACTCAAAAAGTTTATGATTTACTTGGTAATGAAGCTGCAACTTTAGTTAATGAATACAAACCCGCAGGCAACTATGAAATTGTCTTCAACGCTGATGGATTATCATCAGGAATATATTTCTACAAACTTCAGGAAGGTTCTTTTAATCAAATAAAGAAAATAACTATGTTGAAATAATCATCTGATTATGACCATTTAGTTTTAAAGATTCTTCTAATAATCACAGATAGTTTTAGAATAATAGAAATAGAATGACCATATTAATTGATCAACTAAATCAAACAATAAATATTTTTATAATCTATTGACATTATGAAAAAACTAAAATATTTTCGCTCCTAATTACTTTTCTAATCCAATTACTAATGAAAAATTATTCTCAAGCTACAGAACGAATGAGAACAGTAATATGAAAAATTCTTTTATCATTCCTTAATTGGCTCCTGACAACCTGATAGTAAGAATTTGTTGTTTTTCTAAAGTGTGCTCTCAACGATTTTTATATTTTATTTATTAAGGAATAAAAGGTATGAGAAAATCTCTAATTATTTGCTTCTTGTTTGTAATGTTCTATTTTAATAACGTCGCAATAGCCCAATGGTATGTTATTAATCCTTTACCTCAAGGTAATACTTTAAATTCTGTTTATTTTATCGACGATCAAACCGGTTGGACAGTAGGTTTAAATGGAACAATTCTAAAATCAACTAACGGTGGAGATAGCTGGGTTTCACAGAGTAGCGGCACCGAAAATGGTTTAAATTCTGTTTGCTTCATAAACAATCAGACTGGTTGGATTGTTGGAGATGCTGGCACAATATTAAAAACAACAAATGGAGGAAACAACTGGGTCTTGCATAGCAGTGGTACAAATAGCGGATTGTGGTCGGTTAGATTTTTGAGCAATCTAATTGGCTGGGCAGTAGGAGGTGGCGGCACAATATTAAAAACATCAGACGGAGGGAAAAATTGGAACTCGCAGAATAGCGGCACAAGTAATTATTTAATTTCTTGTTACTTTATTGATCAGCAAACTGGCTGGGCTGTTGGGAGTAACGGAACAATTTTAAAAACATTAAACGGAGGACTTAACTGGAGTTTAAAGAATAGCGGCACATATTATTGGGTTGAGTCAGTCTATTTTACAAACAATCAAATTGGCTGGGCTGTAGGAGAATATGGTTTAATTTTGGCTACAACTAATGGGGGTGAAAATTGGGAGCCACAAAGCCCCGGAACAAACAGCGGTTTTTTATCACTGTATTTCACAGACAATCAAATTGGCTGGGCTGTAGGGTCAAGTGGAGCCATCATAAAAACTACAGACGGGGGAGGATACTGGTTTGTACAGAACAGCAATACATCTAATGGTTTAACATCAGTATTTTGCATAGATAATCAAACTGGCTGGATTGTAGGAACAAGCGGTACAATTTTAAAAACAACAAACGGCGGGGGAATAACTTCTGTAAATGGAAATGAAAATTCTTATTCACCAAAAAACTTTATATTGTTTCAAAACTATCCCAACCCTTTTAATCCTTCAACAAAAATAAAATTCACAATTCCGCAAACGGTTAATCCCCTCCTGGGAGGGGCGAGGGGTGGGCTAGTTACATTAAAAGTGTATGATCTTCTGGGAAATGAAGTAGCGACATTAGTTAATGAATACAAACCAGCAGGCAATTATGAAGTTGATTTCCAGTCCACAGTCAACGGTCATCAGTTGGCAAGCGGAATTTATTTCTATCGGTTACAGGCAGGCTCATTTGTTGAAACAAAGAAAATGATTTTATTAAGATAAACCTGTTGTCACGTTGAGTATACCTGTCCCGTCTTGCGGGATCGAAGGGTGTCTTGTTTCACAGTCATTCTGACGAATGTCAGAATCTTACGAGTGGATATACTTTTGAAATGATTAGCGTTATAGATTTCTGATATTAACCATATGTCAGTCTTCGACAAAGTTTATAGTGAGCCTGTTGAATTACTCAGACTGACAGAAGGAATAATTATTTTGATCCTCTCCTTAATCAGAAAAGGAAAACATCTGATTGGTAATGTTTTATTTCCCTTTCTATGATAATATTCAATTATTCATCAGACTAAATTTTTTAAAACCACGCACTTGCGTGATTGAAACCCCGTTACACTGAAATTATCTTTTCATACCAAATAACATTTTGAAATTATTTAACAAAGGATAGAAAAATGAAATTATTTACTTTCATTGTTTTTTCAGTAATATTTATTCACCAAACTTGCTTTTCTCAATGGTCAGGCAGTGCCCTTCGATTTAACGGTGTGAATAACTATGTAGATATGGGCAATGCTCAAACCTTCGATGTTGGAACTGCAGTTACATACGAAGCATGGATTAACCCGGATACTACTCAACACGGATTTATATTCAATAAATGGGTTGCCTTCCAGGAAGACAAGCAAATAGCGTATTCAGGAAACCGTATTTCATTTTATTTACATAATGCTTTTGGAGGATCATCGTTCTTTTCATCCTCTTCAGTTCCAACTCATCAATACACTCATATAGCGGCAACATACAACTCTTCTACAGGAACAGCAAGTATTTATATAAATGGAGTGCTCGATACGAGTAAAAATGTTGGCAGCAATGTAAGTAATTCTAACGGCAATCTCTATTATGGTTTTAACCCGGTTAGGGGGGATAATGTGGCTCCATTTAAAGGTATAATTGATGAAGTCCGTATCTGGAATATCGCACGAACAGAACAAGAAATTCAATCTACGATGAATCAAACATTAAACGGAAATGAACCGGGATTGGTAGGATACTGGAAGTTTGATGAAGGAACCGGAACGATAACATACGACGCAACCAGCAATCATAACGATGGAACAATTTCCGGAGCTACTTGGGTGGGACCAACTGATGTTGAAACTTTGAATGAAAATGTGCCTTCATCTTACTCCCTTGAACAGAATTATCCGAATCCGTTTAATCCATCGACAAAAATAAAATTCACAATTCCAACCCCTCCTTCATCCTCCCCTTTAACAAAGGGGAGGAACGAGGTGGGGTTAATTACATTAAAAGTGTATGATATTCTGGGAAATGAAATAGCGACATTAGTTAATGAACACAAACCTGCAGGAAATTATGAAGTTGATTTCCAGTCCACAGTCAACGGTCATCAGTTGGCAAGCGGAATTTATTTCTATCGGTTACAGGCAGGTTTATTTGTTGAAACAAAGAAAATGATTCTGTTGAGATAAACCTTATGTCACACTGAGTATACCTGTCCCGCTTTGCGGGATTGAAACGTGACCTTCAACTAAAGAAATGAGAAATTTATAATAACAGATTAAACGGTCACTCTTCAATCCGCCTCTGGCGGACTCAGACTGACAATTTAATTACACTAAGCGTTCAGTCACCCTGAGCGAAGTCGAAGGGTGTCTTGTTTCGCAGTCATTCTGACGAATGTCAGAATCTTAAGAGTGGGATATACTTTTAAAATAATCATCGATGCAGATTTCTTATATCAACCATTTAGCAGGAATTTAAGATTAAAAGTGCTTTTATAAAAACAATAATTAACCAGTAATAAATAAAACAAAGGAACATAAAATGAAAAACATTTTATCATTGGTTTTAGTGAGCATATTGTTATTAAGCTTTATATCCGATGCTCAGGATATCACCAGCACACTTGCGCCGAATGGCAGCTTTAAAGTAAAGGACAATTCAAATGAATTTCTATCAGTTGACCAAACCACAGGTAATTTAAGATTATTCAGAAACCTTGTTCTTCCATCAAGCAGCACAAATGCCGGCTCAATATTTATAGACACTACCAGATTTTTACATTTTTTTGGAGTAGATAACTTTTTTCTGGGAAAAAATGCTGGGAACAACACTTTAACTACTGCAAATTTAAATACAGCAGTTGGAACAAATTCATTGAAAAGTCTAACAAGTGGTAATAATAATTCAGCTTTTGGTTATAATGCACTTTATTCAAACACAACAGGAAACGATAATTCAGCTTTTGGTTATCTATCACTTCAAAAAAACACAACAGGAAACAACGGTTCAGCTTTTGGTTATAATGCACTTTCTACAAACACAACAGGAAACGATAATTCAGCTTTTGGTTCTGGTGCACTTCGTAATAACACATATGGGTATTCTAATTCAGCTTTTGGTTCGACTGCATTATATGTAAACACAACAGGAAGTAGTAATTCAGCTTTTGGTAATTGGACACTTGCTGGCAACACAACAGGGAACGAAAATTCAGCTTTTGGTTATAATGCACTTTCTTCAAACACAACAGGGAACTATAATTCAGCCTTAGGGTTTAATTCTTTACTCAAAAATAAAACAGGTTATCAAAACACAGCAGTTGGGCATCATTCATTAGAAAATAATATCGCAAATTATAATACAGCAATCGGCTATAATGCAGGTTCAACCGTAACTACAGGTACAAATCTTACATTGGTTGGAATAGATGCTAATCCTTCTTCGCCAACAGCTACTAATCAGATAACACTGGGTAATCAATACATTTCATCACTCAGATGTAATGTTCAGACAATTACAAGCCTATCAGATATAAGAGATAAGAAGAACATAGAAGACTTATCAGTTGGATTAAACTTAATAACCAAACTGAAACCCAGACAATTCAACTGGGACAGAAGAGACTGGTATTCTGATGGCAACTCAGACGGCAGTAAAATGCAGGATAAGCCCACAGCAGGATTTATAGCACAGGAGCTTGATGAAGTGCAGACAAGTGAAGATGCCGAATGGCTGAATCTTGTATTAAAAGACAATCCTGAAAAATGGGAAGCAACTTACGGAAACCTGCTGCCTGTAATTGTAAAAGCAGTTCAGGAATTAAACAATAAGAATGAACAGTTAAGAACGGAAAAAGATGAACAGATTGCTGAATTATCTGAAGAAAACAATAAGCTCAGATCAGAAGTTGAGGAATTAAGAACAATTAAAGAACAACTTTCAGAAATTCAGAATCTTAAAACAGAACTGATAGAACAGATAAAACTGTTAAAGGAAGATGATAACACAGAAACAAAATTTAGTTCAGTAATAAAGTAAAGGGATTAAATAAAATGAAAACACTAATATATTTTATCTCGTTATTATTTATATCAAATCTGAGTTTAGCTCAGAGTATAGTTATCGGCAGTGGTTCATCACTTGAAGTGAGAGCCGGATCAGATATGTGTGCAGGTGTTCCTGGAAACATAAGCGGAAACTTTTTTGGTGACGGCACTGAATGCAGTGAGCAGTTATCAACTACTTTTCAATTATCTGTTTCAATAACAGATGGCTGGAATATGGTATCGGTTCCCGGAACAAATCCTAATGGAATGGGCGTAAATACCTGGTGGCAATACCGTGATCCATTGGCTACAGTTTACAAATGGGCAAACGGTGCAAATACTCCTGTAACAATC